>NZ_JBFSUX010000051.1:0-36933 GCF_041467595.1 Vibrio sp. 10N.247.311.13
CTTGTACGGTGGTGTGAGAGGACGGAGGCCGTGAGGCCTCCTCCTACTCGATTTACGCCTTCAGGTTTTAAGTAAGGTACAACAAATGACAAAGCACTACTCATATTGGTTCAAGCAAGCGTTGGAACAAGAGTTCGGCAACATCAATGCGGGGCTAGATTCGGCTAAGCCGCTCCAAAAAGATGTCAACTGTGATATCGCCATTGTTGGCGGTGGCTATACGGGTTTATGGACGGCGATTTTAATCAAACAACAGCAACCCGAAAAGCATGTTGTCGTGATTGAAAAAGGCCTATGTGGTAGCGGTGCTTCTGGTGCGAACGGCGGTTGCATGCTGACGTGGTCAACCAAGTATCCGACGCTGAAAAAGCTCTATGGAAAAGAACAAGCGAAATGGTTGGTTAAGGAGTCGGAAAAGGTTATATACGAGATCGAAGCCTTCTGTAACGAACACAAGATTGACGCGCATCTATATCGAAGCGGTACTTACTACACGGCGACTAATGAAGTCCAAAAGGGTGGAATGGAGCCTGTTGTTAATGAGCTGGTTAAGCAGGGTATCAATAGCTGGAAGAAGTGCGACGATTCTTTGGCTGATAAAGCGGGATCTGAACGCCATATTGAGGGTTACTACTCAGAAGCTGCGGGTAGTGTGCAGCCAGCGTTATTGGCTAGAGGTTTGCGCCGAGTCGCGCTTGAACTGGGTGTCGAAATTCACGAAAACACAGAGATGACATCACTCGACTATGGCTCTCCCGCTCGAATTCAAACCAAAGGCGGGTCAGTATTTGCGGATAAAGTGATTTTGGCACTCAATGCGTGGATGCTCGATCACTTTAAAGAGTTCAAACGCAGCATTGTGGTTGTCTCTTCAGATATGGTGGTGACCAAGCCCATTCCTGAAAAGCTCAAGCAGTTTGGCCCAGAGAAAGGGGCGGCGGTGGTGGATTCGCGTATCTTTGTCCACTACTACCGAGATACCCAGGACGGACGACTCATGTTGGGCAAAGGCGGCAATAAATTCTCGTTTGCCAATCAAGTTGAAAGCATGTTTAACCAAACGACTAACTACCTGCCGATTCTCAATCAATCGTTCCAAAAACTGTTCCCTAAATTGGAACAAAGTGAATTCGATTACAACTGGTCTGGCGGCTCAGATCGTTCGGTTACCGGATTGCCATTTTTCGGTAACCTAAAAGGCCAAAGCAACATCTATTATGGGCTTGGTTACTCTGGAAATGGCGTTGCTCAAACCCGTATGGGCGGGAAGATTTTGTCAGCAATGGTACTCGATATCGACAATACTTGGACACGAAGCGGTTTAACTAAAGGCCCATTAGGGCACTTCCCGCCAGAGCCATTTCGTTGGATAGGTGCGATGATGGTGCGTGATGCGGTACGAAGAAAAGAGAACGCGGAAGATTCGGGTGACACGCCATTGTGGCTAGATAAACAGTTATCCAAACTCGCAGGTGCAGCGGGCAAAGCCGACAAGGTTGAATCATAGATTAATCTAGCGTTTAAATTAGAAGTTTACATTTAGGATCTCAGTGATTTATGAGCAAGTCACTGAGGGCTTACAACGTTGGAACGAACGGTTAATGCTGAACAAATAGCAATCTTTAATGCTTATTATATCTGCAATATAACTGTCATTTAGCTACTATAAATTTGTCACTCAACTGCAATATTCTCAGTTTAAATTTGGTATATACCATATGGAGAGTGCTGTAGTATGAGCAACCAAACTTATTTGAATATTGAAAACGTTGTAAAGCAATTTGGCCAATTTACAGCGTTAAAAGACATCTCCCTATCGATAGATAAAGGCGAGTTCGTCTGCTTCCTTGGCCCATCTGGCTGTGGAAAAACCACCTTATTACGTGCGATTGCAGGCCTAGACTTACCAACGTCAGGTTCTATTGAGCAGAACGGTAATGATACGACCTTCTTGCCACCAGAAAAGCGCGACTTTGGCATCGTGTTCCAATCTTACGCTTTGTTTCCAAATCTCACTGTGGAAGAAAACATTGCGATTGGTCTGAAAAACCAAGGCATGTCGACCAAAGAAGCCCTTGAGACGGTTGAGTCTTGGTTAGAGACCATTGGCTTACCAACGTCTGGTCAGAAATTTCCAAATCAGCTATCTGGTGGACAGCAGCAGCGTGTTGCTCTGACTCGCGCATTAGCCTTGTCTCCAGGCTTGTTGCTACTCGATGAACCGCTTTCTGCGTTGGATGCGAAGGTAAGAACACACCTACGTGATGAGATCTGCCAACTGCAACGCAAATTGGGTATCACCACTATTATGGTGACGCACGACCAAGATGAAGCGTTAACGATGGCAGACCGTATTGTCGTGATGAATCATGGTGTTATCGAGCAGGTCGGTGCTCCTCAAGAGATCTACCAAAAACCTGTCAGTCGTTTTGTGGCTGAGTTTGTTGGTAGCATGAACTTTATTCAAGCTTCTGTTGCGGCTCAAGGCAAGATGCGTATTGCTGAGTCAATACTGCCGTTACCTGGCTTAGATAATCTCACGCCAAATCTGGGTGATGTTTTTGATATTGCCGTTCGTCCAGAGCAAATCCAGTTTGTTGATCGTTTTAGTGAATCCTTGCCAGTGAGAATCGTATCAAGCGAATTCTTAGGGGCGTTTTATCGTGTTGAGTGTCAATTGCAACATGACTCAACGGCGAAAGAGATCATCGTTGATGTACCCGTCAAAGAGTTCAACCGATTGAAGCTGCGTCGCAGTGATATTCGTTACGTGGCGTTTGATCAAGAAGGCCTTAGAGCTTACTCATCGAAAAGCCTGCAAGTGATGAAAGACGAGGCGGCGTAATCAATCATGGAATCGACTCAAATGATGCAATCTAAGCTGCTAATTCAACGACGAGTACAACCTTTTCTGGCTCGGTTAAGCAAAGACAACGTAATTCTATTTGGGCTGTTGGCCTTTTTGTCTGTGGTCATGACGTTGTTTATCCTGATGCCACTGTGGGCAATGTTGAAAAAGAGTGTTCAGAACGCAGACGGTGAATTTGTAGGTTTACAGAATTTCGCTACGTATTTTGCGTCTCAAAGCCTGTGGCAGTCGGTAGGCAATACCTTCACGCTTGGATTGCTAGTGACCGTAGTCGTGGGTGTCTTGGCGTTTGGTTATGCCTATGCGTTAACTCGTTCATGCATGCCTTTTAAGGGACTTTTTCAAGTACTGGGTTCTGCGCCTATTCTTGCTCCGTCACTGCTTCCTGCAATCAGTCTTATCTTCTTATTTGGTAACCAAGGTATCGCTAAAGAAGTCTTGGGTGGCAACTCGGTTTATGGTTTGATTGGTATCTCACTGGGCTTGATATTCTGGACGTTTCCACACGCCTTGATGATTCTGACCACCTCATTAAGGACCTCTGACGCTCGCCTTTATGAGGCAGCACGTGCACTCAATACTTCATCGCTAAAAACCTTCTTCATGGTGACGTTACCTGCGGCAAAATACGGCTTGATCAGCACTCTGATCGTTGTATTCACGCTGGTAGTTTGTGACTTTGGTGTGCCAAAAGTGATAGGTGGTAGCTACAACGTGTTATCGACTGACATCTTTAAGCAGGTGGTTGGTCAACAGAACTTCTCTATGGGTGCGGTAACCAGTATCTTACTGCTATTGCCTGCGTTGCTTGCGTTTACCGTTGACCGCTGGGTTCAAAAGAAACAAAAGAGCTTGTTTGATACTCGTTCTGTCGCGTACCAACCTGAACCTAGTTCACTACGTGATGGCTTATGTTTCCTTTATTGCACCATCATCTCTGCTGCTGTGGTTATTGTGTTGGGCATGGCGATATACGGTTCGATGGTCACCTTCTGGCCTTGGAACAAAGCGCTGACGCTAAACAACTACAACTTCGCAGAAATGAGTACTTATGGTTGGGCGCCATTCTTCAACTCCTTAACGCTTGGTGCTTGGACTGCGGTTATTGGTACTGTTCTGATTTTCCTAGGTGCATACTGCATTGAGAAAGGTCGCGCCTTCGGTCCTGTTCGTCAAGCGATGCAAATGCTCAGCGTTGTTCCGATGGCCGTTCCGGGTATGGTGCTGGGTTTGGGTTATATCTTCTACTTCAATGATTTGAGTAACCCACTTAACTTCTTGTATGGCACGATGGCGTTCTTGGTGATTAATACCGTGGTTCACTACTACACGGTAGGGCACATGACGGCGTTAACGGCATTGAAACAACTGCCTTCCGAAATTGAAGCAACAGCGGCTTCGGTAAACTTACCGCAATACAAGCTGTTCTTTAAGGTGACGGTACCTGTTTGTCTGCCGGCGATTTTAGATATTGCGACATACCTGTTTATTAATGCACTTACCACGACATCTGCGGTAGTATTCTTGTATTCTACCAATACGATTCCAGCGTCAGTATCAGTACTGAATATGGACGATGCAGGTCAAACCGGTGCAGCAGCAGCGATGGCGGTGATGATCATGATATCTGCAGCGAGTGCGAAGTTGATTCATATGCTAATCAACAAGTTATTCGATAAGCGCACCCAAGCTTGGCGTAAACGCTAGCGAACCACTTATATTGCAGTTGGCCAAGGAGTGGCTGACGACAAGAACAAGAATGAAAGGAAATGAAGTGCAGTACGTAAAAATCAAAGATGTCATCGTAGAGCAGATAGAGTCGGGGATGTTAACACCACGACAGAAGCTGCCTGCGGAACGTAAGCTGGCTGAATCGTTTGATACGACTCGAGTTACCTTACGCGAAGCCTTGTCTTCACTTGAAGCGGAAGGGCGCATTTATCGAGAAGACCGACGTGGTTGGTTTATCTCTCCCGAGCCGCTTCGTTACGATCCAACACAAACGCTGAACTTCACCAATATGGCTCTATCGCAGAATCGACAGCCGAAAACTGAGTTGGTGGCGGCGAAAGGAATGTTAGCAACCAAGGAGGCGACTCGGCTTCTTGAGTTACAACCTTTCTCGGACGTTTATCGAGTAGACAGAGTTCGTTATCTTGAAGATAGGCCGGTTGTGTATGTGACCAACTACATTCGACCTGAGTTGTTCCCTAACTTGCTTGACTACGACTTGTCTAAATCGTTGACGGACATCTACCGCGAACACTTTGGTGTGGTGTATCAGAAGATCCGTTACCGAGTGAGCACAACGTCTTTACTTGGCGAGACAGCGCAAGCCCTACGTGCGACTTCTGGCTCACCTGCAATGGTTGTTGAGCGTGTTAACTACAATCAAAACGGCGATCTGATTGACTGTGATATTGAGTATTGGCGTCATGACGCGATCAGTATTGAGTCAATCGCGCAGCTAGAGCGCTAGTCATACGTTAGAACGTTAGCATATCTGCAATTATGCAGGATTGCCCAATTGAAAAGTTCAAAGGTCTCTTATTCGGAGGCCTTTTTTATCACCTGTTGTCAGCCGTTGTGCTAATTCATCTATAATTTAGGAATGAAATGGAATTCTCTGCCATCGTCATCGTGACTATTTCGGCTTTGCTTCACGCGGGTTGGAACGTTCTAGGTAAATCGAATCAAGGATCGGGCTCGTCTTTCTTCTTAGCCTCTGGCTTTGCCGCTGCTGCGATATTGACTCCCTATTTGATTTGGTTCATTTACAGTGTCGGCTTTGTGGATATCACGCTTTTATTTTGGAAGCTACTTCTTTTAAGTGGTATTTGCCAAATCATCTATTTAATCGGCTTAGGTGTAGCCTACAAGCAGGCCGATATTGGGGTGATTTACCCGATGGCACGAGCGCTGCCCGTGTTGATGGTGGGTTTAGGCACGGTGTTGATAGGCTATGAGCTGTCACCTAATCAATGGTTTGGCTTCACCTTGATTACCTTGGGTTGTTTGTTTGTACCACTTAAGAAGTTTTCAGATCTTAGGTTAAAAGCGTATCTCAACCTTGGCGTACTGTGGGCGTTAATCGCGGCCATTGGTACCACGGGCTATTCCATCATTGATAAAGAAGCGCTTCTGTTACTCGATCCTTTGAGCACACCAGTTATAACTAACAAGCACACCGCGATTTTCTACCTAGGTATCCAGTTCTGGGCAATTGTGATTCCGTTGAGTGTTTGGTTATTCGTAACCAACCAAAGAATCGAGTTTACTAATGCTTGGATACTGCGAAAGAAAGCCACGCTTGCAGGCATTATGATGGCTTCGACTTATGGTTTGGTGTTATTTGCGATGACTATGACAGAGAACGTCAGCTTGGTTGTGGCACTTAGGCAAGTAAGTATCATCTTCGGCGTAGTGATGGGGTTCTACTTTTTAAAGGAAAAGTGGCACGCGACTCGCGGTGTAGGCGTCTCTCTAATTATTGCTGGCTTAGTTATCTCATTGACTTAAAAGCTCGCCGGAACGATTGGGGATTTGTGAATAGGTATCTCTATTAAGTTAAATGAAAAAACGCCCTTAGCGAAACAAACTTCGTTAAGGGCGTTTTCTCTTTATCTAGTAAGAAGCTGTAGGTAGTAAAAGACTTACCCCGCTAAATCTTGAGCATCTTGCTGTTTCAACACTTTGTGGCCATCTTCAGTGACACCACGTTTCCAGTAGCTGCTGATGTAGATGTTCTCTTTCGCGACTTCTTTTTCGTTGCGAAAGTATTGTCTTAGCTCACGCATGCTTTCAAATTCACACGCTGTCCATATTGAAACCTGACCTTCTAACCATTCTGTGTTGCGCACGGTTTGTGAAAGTGACTCTGAGGTTTCATCTTCAATCAACCAGGTTACTTTGATACCTTGAGGAGTCTCAAGTACCTGCTTATCTGCTGCTGAGTTGATCTGAATGATAGCGTGCCCCGTTGCTGTTTCTGGGAGCGTTTTTACTTTTGCAGAAAGCGCAGGTAGGGACGTCATGTCTGCAACTAAGAAGAACCAGTCTGACTCTAGGTTAAGCCCCTGAATTAAACCAGGGCCAGCCACTGAAACCGTGTCACCCACTTTTGCGTTCATTGCCCATCGAGCCGCAAAACCACATTGCAAATCTGTAGTTATATGGCGAACAAAATCAACTTCAATCCACTGCTCTACAGGATTGTACTGACGAATGGTGTAAGTGCGCATGGTTGGGCGCTCACCTTCGTTTAGCTGGCTTAAATCAGTCGTGCCAAGTGGCGAGAATAAAAGCTTGATGTAGCCGCCGGCACATTCTGTTGGGTATTTACTTAATCCTTCACCGCTAAGCGTTATGCGCTGCATGTTTGGAGTAATTGTTGAGGTTTGAGTAACGGTTAATGTGATAGGGCTAGGCTTGCTCATATAAGGCTCTCTTAGATTTGGATTTCCACATCATAATCCTGAACTAAAAAACACTCAATACTAATAGTTATCATTTACTTTGATTTACACATGTACTACCTAACTTATACGACAGATCCTATTGAGAAACGGATCCTACAAAAAAGAGCCCTTTAGAAAACTAAAGGGCTCTTAGGATTGGTTTGACTCAGCGAACAGAATTAGCTGTTTGCTTGCTCTAGTTCAATCGTTTCTTCAGCGGCTTTCGCAGCTTCTAGCATCTTACGAATAATGAACGATGCTGCCATTGCGATACCTACCATCACGACGGCAAGAACAGTCAGCATTTGGAAGTAATCACCGTAAACCGTTTGCACGATCTCTTGTGTGATCTCTTGACCTTTCTCTAGTGCAATAGACGTTGAGAATACCGCGCCAACAATGCCTGATAGTGCGATAGCAACAGAGAACAAGCTTACTGAGAAGTTTTCAATGTGCTTAGGTGCAACAGACAGGATGAAGGCTACAACCATAGAACCAACAATAACCTCACCAAATGCTAGGAAGAAGTGGATTGCTAGGAAGACTTCTGGGCGAATCAGAATATCTTCACCAACGGTTGTTACTGCCATCGTTAAGATACCGAAAGCGATCGCCGTCAGAATGAAAGAGAAACCTACTTTGGTTGCAGTTGAGAAGTTAATGTTTTTCTTTTCTAGTTTAGAGAAGATGCCCGCGATGATAGGGCCAGCAACCATACACCATAGTGGGTTCATTGCCATTGAAGCTTCAGGTGCGACAGGGATGAAACCAAATAGATCGCCACGCATTGTGTTGATCGCTACCATTGTCATCGAAGTCATCATCTGACCGTAGTACACGAAGAAACATGTCGTCAGGAATGTGATGATTAAGATCGTACCCATCTTCAGCATGTCTGACTTCTTCGATTTCATCATCAAAGAGACAAAGTAGATGATCGCTGCACCACCAATTGCGTACACGATGTTTTGGCCAATATCCATGTTAGAGAACATGAAGAATACCAAGCCGATCATTGCTGCAGAAAGACCAAGGAACGCTGCCCAGTTTTTAGTGCTTACTGGTTTTTGGTCGATTTCAGCACTTGCTTCAACAAGGCCTTTGCGAACAAAGATCATCATCAGAAGCGCAGCACCGGCTAGCACCGCTGAAAGAAGGAAACCACCGTGGAAACCAACAACAAGTACTAGCATTGGGAACAGGTATTGGCCTAACAGAGCACCAATATTGTTTACTGAGTAGTTGATTGGGTAGCAGTTCTCAAAATCTTCTTGAGTTTTGAACGTGCGTTTGTAAAGACTTGGGTAAGAAGGGGACATCAAACCACGTGCATAACTTGCTAACGCAATACCACATAATGCCATCGGAACATTGGTTGCTGCTGCACCAAGTACCAGTAGAACGTAACCACTTGCGAACCCTAGGAAGGCAATGGTTAAAGATCGGTAGGCGCCTAAAAACTTGTCGGCGATAAAGCCACCTGCGATAGCAAATAGCGGTCCGATTGCAGAGAAAGCACCAACAACCATCATGGTGTCGGCTTCATTGTAGTTCAGATCTTCAAGGAAGAAACGAGTCAAGATCACCATGACGCCATAGAACGAAAGTCCGAACATCATTTGGCAGAACATCATTGATTTGTTTAATCTATTCCACATTATTTTATTCTCACGTTTGTATTAATATGTAGTGTAATTGCCCGATTATAATATCATTAGTAGTAATACATAAACTTAAACATCTGTCCCAAGCAGAACTTTACTCGATATATCTTTTCTTATGAGTGCATTCATATTTCTCATGAATGAGATTTGCAACGTTAGATTTTGCAAGTGGATGCATGGCGGTATGAAATTTAGCCATCATCATTTGTGGCTAAGTAATGAACTAATAAAGGGAAAGTTAGAGGTAGTCATTCTATAAGTTATTTTGAGTGAGTATCACTTTCAATTAGCTGTTGGGCTTTAGCCAATAAAAAAGCCAGTTTGGTGGCTGGCTTTGTTGAGATATTGAAAACTAAGTTTACAAGAATGCTGTCTCTATAGAGGCTTTCTCCACTCGTGTTCCTGTCTTTTATTCACAAGGTGGTGCCATGTGGATCACGGCTAGGCCGCCTAGAGAAGTTTCACGGTACTTCTTGTTCATGTCTTTACCTGTTTGATACATGGTCTCGATAACCTTGTCTAACGAGATAAGACACTTGCTGGTACGTTTCAATGCCATGCGCGATGCATTGATCGCTTTCATTGCACCCATTGCGTTACGTTCGATACATGGTACCTGTACTAGTCCGCCGATTGGGTCGCATGTCATGCCGAGAGAGTGCTCCATCGCGATCTCAGCTGCAATACAAATCTGTTCGTTGCTACCACCACGTAGGGCAGTTAGGCCTGCTGCGGCCATTGATGAAGAAACGCCGACTTCACCCTGACAACCTACCTCTGCGCCAGAAATCGAAGCGTTGGTTTTGTATAAGATGCCGATTGCGCCAGAGACTGCCAAGAAGTCTTTAAGCTGCTTGGTGTCTAGCTCCTTGATGAAACGATGGTAGTACATCAATACCGCAGGAATAACCCCAGCCGCACCGTTGGTCGGTGATGTCACGACCTGACCGCCCGCTGCATTCTCTTCACTCACGGCAAAGGCAAATAGGTTAATCCAATCCATGATCTCCATTGGATCGTTTTCAATCGAGGCATTCGCTTCAAGCTTTTTAAGCAGAGCAGGTGCTCGACGAGTGACTTCTAGGCCGCCATCAAGGATGCCTTCCGTGTCAAAGCCACGCTGCATACACAGAGACATCACCTTCCAAATTTGGTCGGCTTTCTGGTCAATCACATCCATACCTTGGAATGAAACTTCGTTACGTAGAATTAAGCCACCAAGGCTCAGTCCTTGTTGTTCGGATAGTTCAAGCAACTGATCAGCAGAAGAGAAAGGGAACTCAACTTGAGTTTCTGCTTCCTGTTTGCCGTTTTGTAGCTCATCAGCGGTTGCGATAAAGCCACCACCAATCGAGTAGTAGGTTTCCATATCCAGAAGGCTGCCGCTTTCGTCAAAGGCAGAGATAGTCATGCCATTTTCATGCAACGGAAGGTTAGTTTTGTGGAAGAGCAGATCGCTTTCTACATCGAAATAAATTTCATGGTTACCGCTAACCAATAGAGATTTATCTTCAATCGCCTTACGCATTGCTTGGTTAGCACTGGTGATTTTAATGGTGTCGGGGCGGTTACCTAGCAAACCTAACAAGGTCGCTCTGTCTGTGTGGTGACCAATACCCGTCAATGATAACGAGCCGTATAAGTCGATTTGAATACGCTTCACTTGCTTAAGCTGAGCATCAATTTTTTGGGTAAAGTTAAACCCAGCGATCATTGGTCCATTTGTGTGGGAGCTGGATGGTCCAACCCCAATTTTGTAGATATCAAAAATAGACAGCATAGTAACTTCCTGTGAAGACGGTTCGATGGACGAACTCTGTGTAAAATTTGTATTTGGTTAGTTGCACTTCTTTGAGTGAACCTGTTCTGTGGGTGAAACAGTTATGCGATAGAGCGTATTCATTGATTGAAAGGGCTCTTTTATCTACTAGTGCTAACAAGCATAGAGCGATGAAATACAAGAGCGTGCTATGTTTGCTGTAAAGCGACACGTTTATTCTTGTATTACCTAAGATGTCGCTATCAATAGTGAGCATTATTGCGAGCAACATATAAGAATTTCAAAATACTTTTGTTAACAAGTATTGTATACATAATTCACTCCATCTAATCCCCAAAACGAGACTTGAACATAAAATGAGCATTAATCACCTCCTTATTGTGCTGGGTAAGCGACTTAATGAGAATAAATTGACTGATGAAGGAATCAGTCGAGTTGATGCTTTGGTTGAGTATCTGGCGGAGCCTTTGGTAGAAGAGTCGAATCAGCAAACTGCGGTAGCATTTTGTGGTGGGCTAACAAAAGGGCAAACACTGTCTGAAGCCGACGCGATGCACCAGTACTTTAGAAAGCTTGAAAAGCAGCGTGAACATCCGTTTTCTTTAGGGGCGATTTTGCTCGAGCAGCACTCGACCAACACTGTCGAGAACATACAGAACTTGGCCTCAGAGATGATTGCAAGCGGGCTGTTTACTCGCGGGCAAAGTGTGCAAGTGACATTCGTTTCGAATGACTACCATTTACAACGTATATTCGAGATTCAATCGCTCATGGGCGAGCAAGGTTTGCTTAAAGTTCTCATCGAGAAGTGTTCCGCTCTTGGGGTAGAGCAGCAAATAGATCGCAGGTTGGAGGCTCATGTTGCGGTGCCATACCCACATCAAAGTGCTCAGGGGCAATTGTTTCTGTTGATGGACGTACTGACGACCTACCGAGTTTATCTTGAAGGTGTTTGTGCGGGCGCATTTAAGCGAGATTTAGAGTTGGTTAGACGAGAGCCAGAAAGACTGTCTTTGGAAGCATTGATCACTGCCAAAGAGCTCGTTGGACGTTCATCTGACTTTGACATTGTGGAGAGTTTACTCCCAGCATTGGAGCGCTGTATCCAGCAGACTTCAGTGGGTACCGATGTAAAAAAAGTCAGGGAATACCTAGCTCTACTAGATACTAACCTGACTTTATTGAATCGTTATTTAGATCCGGAATCGGATCACACACATCGCTGGTGGCGATAGGTGATTATTTCTTTCTCGTGATGCCAAAAGCTAGAAGTTCAGTGCCTTCTTCAGCGATGTTTTTAACCGCTCGAACGTAATCATCGCCCATAACATTGTGCCAGAAGGCTCATGTGTTTTTTTACAGTGATTAACTTTGGTTTTCTGAATCTTGCTCATGGTTATTGCGGTAGTACTCCCACTGTTCAATGCGCTCGCCGTCATCGAATACACAGTAAGTTGTACGCTGATTGTTTTCAGTAACCGTGTCTAATTCACCGTCTTGTTGAACACAATAAATCGCTGCTGGGTTAGCGACTGAAACACGTTGGCCCTCGCTATATTCTGCATAGTCGTTTGCACAACCGCCTAATACAACGGCACATACAGCCATCAAACCAATTTTCTTCATGTCTATCTCCTACGTGATAACTCTATAATCGAATGCGTTAAGTTCTACAGAACCAAATGAGAAGCTCTATGAAATTAGTATATTTTAGATTTCAGAAAAGGTTGTCCTAATTTGGTCAAGATATTGAAATAGGTTGATATTTCTTCATGTTTAACGACTTTTTGAGTGTTAGATCAAGCTAATTGGATTCAAGTTACCGTAGGAATATCCCCGTCCGATCCGTTCTGGTTAGCGGTTGTGAACCTCGAATCTATTGATGATTATGATATGATGCCGCCAAATTCAGCAGAGCAGTCAGAATCATGAGACACCTAAAAACAACCATCCATCCTGATATCGACCATCTAGACAATAAAACGGTCTATAAGCGCAACGCTGCCCGTGCCATTGTGTTAGATGGTGAAGACATTCTGATGCTGTATACAGAGCGTTATCACGACTACACCATTCCTGGTGGTGGTTTGGATGAAGGGGAAGATGTGATCGCAGGTATGGTTCGTGAACTCGAAGAAGAGACTGGCGCGAAGAATATCCATAGCATCAAGCCGTTCGGCATTTTTGAAGAGTTTCGTCCTTGGTACAAAGACGATGCAGACATGATGCACATGATTTCTTACTGCTACTCATGCAAGATCGATCGTGAGCTTGGTGAAACGGCTTACGAAGATTATGAAGTGAAAAACGGGATGAAACCGGTGTGGATGAATATCCATGAAGCGATCGCTCATAACGAAAAGACCATGGCAGAGAGCCCTAAGAAGGGCATGAGTATTGAACGTGAAACCTTTTTGCTGCATTTGATTGCCAAAGAGATGCTTTAGCCGTTATCAATACTAGCCTGCTAAGCTATTTATTTGCCGCCACTTTTGGCGGCAAAGTTGTTTCTAGCAATGCTAAAATTTAATACCCGAAACTAATTATTGAATATGGTTGATATTGTCAACTAAGTGTTTTTGATGTATCTTTACCTCAGCGATGAACCTATCTAGCTTAACTGCCCGGTTATATCGTTAAATCTCGCTGTGAGCCTGCCCTAAACAAAGAATACTATGAATAAAAGACAGTTTATTGCCCATTATCTGCGCATGAATCGCACCTCGTACTTATTGGCGATTGTGTTCATCTTTCTCGTCAACTGGTTACAAGTAGAGATCCCTCGCTATATCCAATTGGCGATAGATTTGATTGATGATGCCTCTTCAACTGGCCACCAACAGCTTCAAACCTATGTTTGGATTGTGGTCGGGATGTCGGTTGCCATGGTGGTGGTGAGAATTTTGTCTCGTATTTATGCGCTTAATCCGGGGCGAATTACAGAGGCTGCGCTCAAAAGTACTCTTTTACAAAAGCTGAATCGCTTACCGAGCAGCTTTCACGAACGCTTTGCTTCGGGTCGACTGATCTCGATTATCAACAATGACCTTAGTGGCATTCGACTGCTGTTTGGTGTCGGCTTCTTGCAGTTCTTCAATGCGTTGCTTGCGTTGTCGTTGACGCCTCTTTACATGTGGCGCATATCGCCAGAACTCACACTGTATTCGATCATTCCTATCTCAATCGCTTTTGTGATTTTCCGTGTGGGCTTCAAGCGTATGAAAACGCTGCATTTAGAGCACATGAAGCGTCTACAAAACCTGTCTGCTCAACTAATGAGTTACCTGTCTGGGATTGACTTGATTAAGAGCCAGCAGATGTCACCTTGGGTGAAAGCCGAAACTGAAAAGCTGAACCAGTTATTGCTTGAATGCCGCCTTAAAATTACACGCATTCAAGTCTTCTTTATGCCGGTACTCGACTACGCCAATGACCTGATGAAAATCATCATTCTTGGGCTTGGTGGCTACATGTTAATGAGACAGGAACTCACACTTGGTGAGATTACCGCCTTTCTGACTTACTCGGTTTTGCTCGCTATGCCATTGATGCAACTTGGCAGAATCGCGACCATTTATCAGCGTGGCATGGTAGGTATTCAAAGTGCACAAACCATTCTTAATGCCAAAGTCCCGGAGCTTGATGAAGATAAGCTGACTGAACTAGATGTTGAATCACTGAAGGGAAAAACGTTTTCTGTTCGCAACCTCAGCTTCAGCTATTCAGGTGAAGAACGCGTGATTCTCGATGACATCAGCTTTGATATTCCAGCAGGTAAGAAAGTGGGTGTGTTAGGCGGGATCGGAGCGGGTAAAACAACATTAGTGAACTGCTTAAACCACCACTTGGATGTACCACAAGGTTATGTTTTCCTTGGTGAAAGAGATGTCACTAGCTTCTCACGCAGTGACTTGCGCCGTTACGTGAAAACTGTGACTCAGGACCCTTACCTGTTTTCAGCAACCGTCGAAGACAATATCCGCTTTGGTAGCCTAGATACCGATTTGGCAAAGAGTCAGGTTGATGAAGTGCTAGAGCTCAGCCAGTTGGCCAGTGATGTGACGCGTTTTGAACACGGCGATCAAACCTTAGTCGGTGAGAAAGGGATCATGTTGTCAGGTGGTCAGAAACAGCGCTTAAGTATTGCGCGTGCTTTATTACAACCCACCGATCTGATCATCATGGACAACGTTCTATCGGCTGTCGACTATGAAACAGAACGTAAGATCTTGGAAGGCTTGTTTAAGCGTTTAAAAAATCAATCGGTTCTTGTGGTTTCACACCGCGTTAATGCCCTTGAATATATGGATGAAGTCATCGTGTTGCATGAAGGTAAAGTGATCGCGAAGGGCGATCACGCCACGTTATTGAAAACCTGTGATTACTATTACGATACATGGCAACTACAGCAGAATGAAACGGAGGCAGCAGCATGTTAAAAGGTGTTGATCTCAAGTACCTCAAGCACTTTTTTAAGTTTGCTAAGAAATACAAAGGCTCTGCGATTCTGGGTATCGCTATGCTTCCTCTTTCTGTCATCACGAGTTTGTTGTTCCCTTGGCTGATCATTCAAGTGATCGATGTTCACCTGAGTCATGGGGATATGGATGGTCTGCTCGAATACGTCTTCTATCTCGTTGCCGTGCTGGTGGCGAGTTATGTGGTGGATACCACCTATTCGTACAACCTTCGTAAAACTGGGCAATACACGATAACTGACATGCGCTCAGTGTTGTTTGCTCGCGTGCTCAAACTGCCACGCAGCTATTTTGATAACACTCCGATTGGCGTAACGCTTTCACGATTAACCAGTGACTTGGAAACCATCGGCGAGACGTTTGTTCAGTCGGTTGTAGGGCTAGTTAAAGACAGCATCAATACCATTGCTCTGTTGGTGATGATGTTCTTCATTGATTGGCAGTTAACGATGATTGTATTGATCATTATGCCGCCAGTGATGTATTTGACGGTGTATGTGAGAAACCGACTTCGTGCTCTCTATAAGGTGACTCGTTCTTCTCTCGCTCGCGGTATTGGCTTTTTACAAGAAGTCTTATTTGGCATGAAAACCGTTCAGATGTACCGAGCGGAAGAGCAAGTCGAGCAACGCTACCAAGGCTATACCGATGAGTTTTTAAGAGCGCAGAAGAAGATCAATAAATACGATGCGATTTTGTTCTCGTTTATCTCTGGCATCACCTCCATCACTATCGCGATTATGATCTGGTATGGCTCTGAGCAAGTGTTAGAAGGGGCGCTCACCTTGGGTGTGCTGATTGCGTTCATCAATACTTTAGAGAAAGTGTTTGTTCCGATCCGAGACTTTACTTCGCAGATCGCTTCGATTCAGAGTTCATTTGCAGCGTTTGACCATATTGAAGAACTGTTTGTTGAGCCGACTGAAGAGGAAGGGCGTAACCTGCTGCCATCTAACAAGGTTGAGAAACAGCTTGAACAGTTTGTGAGCCTAGAGTTTAAGAACGTAAGCTTCCGCTACAAAGACGACTCTCCCTACGTTCTAAAGAATGTCTCGTTTGTATTGGAGAAAGGGCATCAAATTGCCCTTGTGGGTTCGACGGGTTCGGGCAAGTCGACGATTCTGCGTCTGATCTCTAAAACCTACCAAGATTATGAAGGCAGCATTTTGTTGAATGGAATAGAGCTGTCACAGATCTCAAGTGAAGACTCTGCTCATTTGTTCTCAATGATGATGCAAGACGTGCACTTATTTGAAGAGACCATTCAATTCAATATCGCGCTGGGCAAAACGCATCTATCTAGAACTGAGGTTGAACAGGCGGCGCGCTATGTTTATGCCGATAAGTTTGTTGAACAATTGCCACAAGGTTATGACTTCCACTTGGAAAAGAACGGCTCCAACTTGTCTGTAGGGCAAACGCAGCTTATCTCGTTCGCTAGAGCGGTTGCACAGGGTGGTCAATTGATGATGCTTGACGAGGCGACCAGTTCGGTAGATTCAATCACCGAAGACCTGATTCAAAAAGCAATGCAGCGCCTTTTCAAGGAAAAAACTGTGATTGCGATTGCACACCGTTTGAGTACCGTTCGTCACTCAGATACGATTTTGGTGTTGGAAAAGGGTGAAATTGTTGAGCAAGGTAATCATCAACAGCTGGTGGCACACAATGGTATTTATGCTGGCTTGTTACAAGAATCGATTGTAGAAACGGGCGATTCTCAAGTAACGGTTGCCTGATCACCTCAAGTCAGGTTTACCGTTATCGATACTATGAATTGGTGTTGCTTATGTTTCACCAATTTCTATTCTTTTCTAGTATTCCCAGTAGCTTAGGAAAAATAAAACATATTTTACGATTATTAATATGTTATGATATCCCTACTACTAAAGGGGTGTCTTAGGGCATCGGGATGTATGCAAGCAAAAAGAACCGGCTTGTGTCAGTCACTTTCTGGCGAATATGGAATCGAAAATGTTGTTGGAAGAAGTTGTAGAAATTATCGAATTAACCGACTCAGACCATTTATCTCAAGCAATGGAACTGTTTAACGAGCATGGTTTTGTTGATGCTGAGTCTTTACCTTTTATGAATGTTGTTTTTGAAACAGCACCAGATCAACTTGCGAAGAAGCTGTCGCAGATTGGTTTTAAAGGTTTAGTGCAAGTCGAAAAGAACGAAGATGCATCAGGCTTCACCATTATTGATGCTGACCGTGTTCTGCTAAAAGATTCTGCTTAGTTGAAAGGCTCTGCTTAGCTGCAAGATTCTTCTTAATGACAAGAATAAGATTCAGCTTAGTGAAAAGACTCTATCCAGTTCAGTAACACCCGTTATGATTATTTGAGGTTAACACAGTGACAACAGCAACCGTTTCATCAACAGAGCAACACATTTCCAATGAACATGCGCTTTTAGGTGCATCGTTATTAGCGTCTCAAAAAGTTGAGTTGGCTCTGTTCAGTGTGATCTCTAAATTAGTTAAAACCCTATCAAAAGATCAGCAACAGGCATTAGGTCTGGATTTGGATACCTTTTTAAGGGAGAAGCCAAGTGAACAAGCCTCGACTCTGAGCCGCTACGAAAATACGTTTGGTGAGCAACTTCCTTTGAAGGCCAATGAACTCAACGATTTTATTTATCATCGAAACTTGGTTACTCGTGGATTTTGGCGTGTGACTGGAGCTGATGTTAAAGGCGGTGAGAAGCTTGCTAACCCAGAGCTTTATTTAAAAGAGTTCTTGGCTAAATGTGAATACTGGCAAGTGATGATTGATACTCAAACCAAGTAATCAAATTGAAATAAGAAAGCCATAGCGAACATGCTATGGCTTTTTTGTTGTTTGTGCAAATTGTCTTGAATTCTTTGAATCTAGAGCATCATCTTCAATACATAGTTCCTAGAGACAAAGTGATGTTTAAGTGCGGCACTGATATGCAGCACAATTAAACAGGCTAGGGCAATACAACTGGCACGATGGAAATAGAAAAAGAAGCCGTTGATTGCAGAGTCGGTAATTAGATTATTTACGCTCACTAACCAAAATAAAGAGTACGGTTCTTTTAGCATTAAGTAGCCGGTGCTGAAAACCATAAACATCACAAGATACATCAAAGAGTGTGCAAGCTTGGCAACGCATTTTTGCCCTTCAGGCACAGAGGTTGGCATGCTTGGCGACGAGCGAAAGTGGCTCCAGATATAACGAACCACAAGCAGTGGCGTCGCAACGGTCGCCAATGACATGTTGAGCACTGACAGAAAAGAAAACAGCTCTGGATGACTGGTGACATAGTGCATCACATACCCTGCGGTTGTTGCATAGATGATGACGAAAGCCATGACTCAGTGCAGTACACGGCTCATTAAATCGTATCGCGTATTACTCAAATTAACCTCGGTTTAATTATTATAAATATAAGATTCCACGGGATGCTATAAATCAATCATCGGTATATTTGCATCACGAATTAATTATATAGAACAGTAATACTGGGCATTTTTATTAGTTAGAAATTAATGATGTTGCTTCAAGTGTTTTATAATTATCAATGATGTTTTAGAGTGTTAATTCCAATATGGACATAGCAAACTTGTCGACTTCCTAGCTTGTATGCCTATTACGAGATACAGTTAGTCTAAAGATAAACATATAAGGAATGTATAATGCTTCGAATCTTATTGATTGCAGTTATCTCGGTGTTCAGCACGATGAGTTTTGCAAGCGAAGAGGTTAAGTACTCGGAACAAGAGTATTTGGATAGACCGCTGATGGAACGCTATATCTTGGATGAGCTGAAGCAACTGCGAATGGAACAGCAAGACCTTGAGAGACGTCTCACTATTCAGATGACGGATCGCGAATTGACTGTAGCGGATAAATCGCTGAACTACGCCAATGTTACCGTAACGTATTTCTTCTACATTATTGCTGGTGTGGCCTCTCTTATCGCGCTGGTGGGTTGGCAATCCATCAAAGAGCTTAAACACACAACTCAAGACATGGCTGATAAGCGACTTAATTCTATCGCTCAAGACTATGAGAAGAAGTTTAATGTTCTTGAACGGGATCTTAAGCGCAAGACCAGAATCATTTCCGACAACAACCGCGAAATTGAAATTATCAATGAGATTCATAACCTATGGTTGAGAGCACAGAACGCACAAACGGCAGAGCAAAAAATTGAAATCTACGATGAAATACTGAAGGTTCGTCCTGGAGATTTAGAAGCACTTACTGCCAAAGCTGACGCTGCTATGGATATACAGGAATACCACTGGGCAATGAGTCTTTGTAACCGTGTATTAGAAGTCGATGACCAAAATGCTCATGCCTTGTATCAACGTGCTTGCGCCTATGCTCGATTAGGGGCAGAAGGTCAAGCTATCGATGACTTAGAGCGCGCTATTGAAGCCAGTGGGTCCATGAGAGAGCTGCTAACTGAAGAGCCGGACTTTGAGATGCTGCGAGGCTTAGAACGCTTCGAAGTACTTCGTGAAGAGTAATATGAGGTAAAGATCCGTGTTAACTAAGGTGGTGGGCTTTGCATGCTCACCATACTTTCACACCTATCGCGCTATGGTTTCTTACATTTCATTTATTTTTTTGATTTAATTGTTATGTTATAACACATTCTAAGTTCCTCGTTATAACCGCTAAGTATTTTATGAAGTTCCTCCGTATTGGTCTGATCGTTACTGCGATCAGCGCATTTTCCCTTGCTGCTTTGCTCTCTTTTCACTCCAAACCAGCACCAGAAATCTCTATCAAAATAACACCTTACCAAGGTTCTCAACCTAATGATAAGGAAGTCATCGACTCGCAAGCGACTCCCAACTCTTTGGTTAAGGTCCATTATTTTGTGAAAGTTGGCGATACGCTAAGCAACATCTTTTCGTCATGGCAACTGCCATATGGAACCGTTCAAAAGGTGATGGAAGCGGATCTGGAGTCTTTGAAACTCGACACAATAAAACCTGGTGACCATCTAGAGTTGCTTTTGGATAGTGACTCAAAACAGCTTGTGGAGCTGATTTATCACGAGAGTTTGGTTGAGCAAGCAGCCTTTACTCGAAACGATGATGGTAGCTTCACCTATAAATTCCACGAGATCCCAGGCGAATGGAAAGAAAAACTCTATGCGGGTAGTGTTCACGGTAGCTTTTCAACGTCAGCCTACAAAGCGGGGTTAACTACTAACCAGATAGCCAATATCACCCGCACACTAAAAGACAAAGTCAACTTCGCTCGAGAGCTGAGAGCTGGTGATAGCTTCAATGTATTGATCAAAGAGCAGTACACGGATGATCACCTAACGGGTAAAACAGAAATTCAAGGTATCTCAATTCAATTAAGAAACCGAGAAGTCGCAGCTTTTCTAGCACCAGATGGTCTTTTTTATGACAGAGAGGGAAATAGTCTAGAGCAAGCCTTTGATAGATACCCAGTCGACAGAAAATTCCGAAGAATCACTTCTTCGTTCAATCCGACACGAAGACACCCAGTAACTGGGCGAATCTCACCGCACAATGGTACCGACTTTGCGACACCTGTTGGTTCACCTATCTACTCAACTGGTGATGGTCGAGTGGTGGCACTTCGTGACCACCCGTATGCTGGTAAATATTTGGTGATTGAACACAACAGCGTATATACGACGCGTTATCTTCACTTGAGCCGCTTCTTAGTTAAGAAAGGTCAGCAAATTAAGCGAGGTCAGAAAATTGCGCTATCGGGTGCTACTGGTCGTATTACTGGCCCGCACTTGCACTTTGAGGTATTGGTTCGTGGTCGCGCCGTCGATGCGATGAAGGCGAACTTACCAATGGCAAGCTCAATTATGCCTAAAGATAGAAAAGAGTTTTTGGCTCGAATTGCCTCTTTTGATGCCATGATTTCTGAGCCAGAAGATCGTGCGAGTTAGAGATATTCAAGCCTAGTTTGGCAGCGAATACAATAACGCCCCTTAGCTAGCGATTCAGCTAAGGGGCGTTTTTCTAGGTAATCGCATGATTTAGCGAGTGATTCAGTTAAGCAACCACCACTGCCGTGCCACTAGCAGAGACCATCAACATGCCATTACCTGTTCCCAAGACTTCGTAATCAATATCTACGCCTACCACCGCGTTGGCACCCGCTTCAATCGCTTTCTGTTCTAACTCTTTGAACGCGTAGTTACGTGCTTTTTCCAGTTCTTTCTCGTAGGTGCCAGAACGTCCACCCACAAAGTCACGAATTCCTGAAAACATATCTTTGAAAACGTTCACCCCTAGAATGGCTTCTCCGGCGATAACCCCTTTGTAATCGACAATGCGTTTGCCTTCGACAGATTGAGTGGTGGTAATAATCATAATGGCCTCTTGTAAGCTTGCTGAGTTGTTACTCGCTTATTGATTGATAGCTTGGTCATGTTCTTGAATGTCATCGTTCAGTGCTGTCTCTGAGCGTGTGAATTCATGTCTTAACCATGTTCTCAGTTTTAGCACACTTTCTTGTTTTAATTTGTTTTTTGGGCAAACAAAGTAAAAATCTTGGTGCGGGTTAGCAACCGGTTTACCCAGTTCGACAAGCATCCCGTGGCTGATGTCATCCTTCACAAACAAGCGATGTGTAACCAATACGCCTAGTGAACGAATCGCAGCTTGTACTGCTTGAATGGAGACATCGAATGTCAGGTTGCTATGGAATGTGGGCATTGGGATTTGGTAATTGTCGCACCACACTTGCCAGTCGTGTTGTCGCCTGAGGTTAAAAACGCCAATGGTCGGGTTTTGTTTGACGAGTTGTTCGACGCTCAATCCGGTCTGGTTTTTTAATATCGTAGGGCTACACACCAAGATTAGGTCATCGTCGCCCAGTTTCTCGCTGTAATATTGTTCCCACTCGTTGGGTTTGCCATGTACAAGCGCAACATCGACCCCTTCCTGCTCGATATCGAAAGGGCCAGTTAGCGTCGAAATGCGGATATCAAGTGAGGGAGCGAAGGCTTGGAAGTCGGGAACTCGTGGGATCCACCAGTGCATCGCTAGCGAATTGACCATGTTGAGGGTAATGCGGTGGTCGTTAGGCGTTCTGGCAAGCTCTTCGGTCGCCTCTATCACTTGCTCAAGTGCGGGAGCAACTTTGCGGTAATATCGCTTACCTGCGGCATTAAGAACAACACGACGACCGACTCGTTGAAACAGAGGCTTGTTGACCAGTTGTTCTAACGACTTTATCGCTTGGCTTACCGCAGAGTGACTGACGTACAATACCCGCGCGGCGTCGGTCATGCTGCCAGTCTCAGCAACAGCAATGAAAGCATAAACGGATTTAAGCGGAACGAGTTTTTTCATTGGTAAGTTTTCCTTACAGTTATAGTTAATATTACTCGCTATTTTTCATTACGTCACGCCTCTAAAATAGATGTCATAGGAGGTGATAATTATGTCTGATATTACCAAGGCGACGACTTTCATGTTGTTGTCGACGTTCAGTTTGTCTTTAAGTGGCTTGATGGCTAAGTATCTATCTGAAGTGATGCCCACTTCGTTACTCAGTTTTGTGCGTTTTTTGTTACCCAGTCTGTTTTTATTTCTTTTCCTGACCTTTTACAAAATCAGCAAGCCGACACGAGAAATGTGGAAACCTTTGGTGATGCGGGCGATCTTTATGGTGGCGTGTCAGTGGTGTTTCCTTACTTCACTGCAAACCTTAACGCTTGTTGAAGGGGTTGTGTTGTTCAGTACGGGGCCTCTGTTTATTCCATTGTTAGAAAAGTTAATATTTAGAACCAAGATTCATACAACGACGATAGTGTGTTTAGCTGTCACCTTTGTTGGCGTAGTGATGATGGCGGGGGATTGGTCGCAGTTTGAGTTGGGTTCGGAGTTCTTTAGACCTGCGCTTCTGCTTGGGCTTCTCGCGGGGGTATTTAATTCTGGCTCGCAAGTGAGTTTGTACCGAGCGTCTAAAACCAGCCTGACTCCGGCAGAGCTTAACGCGTGGACCTTTTTAGTTGCGGCAATTATTGTGATACCAATGGTGGTGTTTACTTCTGTTTCTGCGGTGCCTGATGTACTTGAAAGTGCAGAGAAAGGAACCTTGTCGGCGTTGCTGTCTTTTGACGATTTACGCTGGATTGTTCTCGGATCACTTGGTCTTGCACTGTTTACCATCAATACCCAAATCTTCCGTTCCAAGGCGTATAAGCTTGCAGACAGTGGCTCCCAGTTGGCACCTCTGATTTTTACTAACATGCTGTTTAGCGCGCTTTGGCAGGGCTTGTTCTTTGATGATGTGTTTTCTACACAGCAGATGATTGGCATTAACCTGATTGTCGTGGCGAGCATCACCAATACATTGCTGGCAAAAAGACACAGCAAGGCGAAAGCCAAACAAAAACCGCACACCACAGTGGCTGTAGCGACTGTAGTGGACGTTGCGGTATTGGACTCGGCAGCTAAAAGCTAACCATTGAGTTATGGCTTATCCTCTGAATGGTTAATTTAAAACTTAGAACAATGAGCGTATGTATTCTTTTACTCGGTCGATGTGTTCGTGCGGGTCAATCTCGCAGCGTTGGTTCATTTCTAGGAATCGCTCAGCGTATTTATCGTAGATTTTGTTTTCCAAAAACAGTAAATACAACTTGGGATCGATATGACCGCTGGTGGCCATGTCGGTCATGATGTTGAGTGATTCGCTTAAGAGTTTACCTTTCTTATAAGGGCGATCACTAGAGGTGAGCGCTTCAAAGACATCAGCAATTGCCATTGCTCTGGACGGCAGAGGTAACTGGTCTTCGTTTAAGCCTCTTGGGTATCCCTTACCGTCGATACGTTCGTGGTGTCCGCTGGCGATATCCGGAATGTTTTGAAGGTAAGGCGGGTAAGGCAACTTGTTGAGCATGGTGAAGGTTTGGATAATATGATCGTTGATCATGAAACGTTCTTCATCGTTTAGCGTACCACGGCGTACTTTCAAATTGTGCAGTTCACCTTGGTTGTATTTAACTTCTCCGGGCTTAAGTACAAACGCTTCTTGCCATACATCGGCAGGGTTAAAGCCATTGTCCCAAGGTATTTTATGCTCCGGTTTGTCTGCAAGCAGAGGCTCCATGATAGGAAAACCCTTTTCCTGACTTGTTGGCTCAGTTCTCTCTTTCTCAACCGACTCTTTTTGGGTGTTAAATCTCTCTTTTTCAGACCAAGACAAACCCAATTGATCATCCAGTGTACGTTTCCATTGGCGTTTGGCTATTTGATCTAAGCGTTCTAGCTGCTCTTCCGTCATAGATTCGCCGCCAAGATTACACTCAGCAACGAAGGCAAACTCCTCATCCAGTTCAGACAGGCTTTGTTCGAGTATTTTGAGTTGTTCTTCTTGTAGTGCACCGTTCGCCATCGCTTTCCAGTAATCGGTTTCCGCTTGCTGTTTCAACAACTCAAAACGCATTCGCACTTCGTGGATTCGGTCGTAAATGGTTTCCAGTTTTGTTGCCTTATCTACCACATATTCAGGCGTGGTCACCTTGCCGCAGTCATGAAGCCAAGCGGCGAGCATCAACTCTTCCCACTGTTTACTGTCCAATGAGAATTGCGGGTAATAGCGGTCATCATCTATGGTTGCTTGAGTTAGCCATTTGGTGAGCTCAGGCACTCGTTGGCAATGCCCGCCCGTATAAGGTGACTTGGTATCAATCGCCGATGCAATCAGCTCAATAAAGGCATTAAGCATGTCTTTTTGTTGCTGCATTTGGTCGATGTTGTCTTTCGCTATTTCCGCAAAGCTGAGCAACTCTCTTAAAAATGCGTGCTTGTCTGCCTGCATCTTGGTAATTGGTCTCTCATAGCCAATTGCCACAATCCCTACCAACAGTTTCTCTCGGTTTAATAGTGGAAATAGGTACAGGTCTGAATTGAAGATCGAATCTTGGTAATAGTTGAGAACATTGTCTTTTCGGTTCAAATGGATCGTCTCACCAGACTTAAGCTGACACAGCAACCAAGGCGTGTGTTTGATGAAGTCATTGATGTCGGCTTTAAAAGGGAGAATGGCAAGGTTAGCTGCCGTATCAAACACGTCTTTCTCTTTGGACTGAGTGAAAAGGACAATGGTTTCTGCTTTGGTGATTAAATAGCTTTGATGAGCAATGTTCTTGGCTAAGATCGAAAACTCCTGATTCCCGGCGGTGTCTCGAAGTAGGGTAATCAGATCATGAAGCGTGTGTTCCATTAGCTCAATCGAGTGGGCAAGGTTAGCCACTTCTTGAATCATGCTTTTGGGATAATGAGTACGCCTGAAGTCAAATCGAGCGATGTTGTCGGTGAGTTGCATCAGCGTATTGAGTGGCTGAGACAGTCGATTAGCAACAAACCATACGATAGCGAAGCAGATGAACAACATCCCAATCGCGACCGCAACTTGCTTGTCTCGCATCGAGATAAGATCAGCGAGCAGCTCATTGTGTGGCGTCGCTTCTGCCAAGTGTAAGGTGACATTTTGAGTCAGTTGAACCGGCGTTAGCGTTAGTGCCCAAGTGTTTAAGTTGTACTCAACGTTTTTTAGATTGAGGTTAAACTTCTCTTCATCAGAGATAAGCGGCGCAATAACGGACGCTTTCAATGCTTCCATCTGTTCACGTTTGGGCACATTAAAGAAGCTTTGGTCTTGCTCACTGCCAGAGAGATTCCCCGTCGTTTGGTTGTTCGTTTGCTCAGTTTTACTTGTGTCATCAGATTGGGAGTCAGGCTTGGGTACTGATAGCTCAAGTTGATGCTGACCGAGAAGATTAAAATGTTGATCGAACAAGGCGAGTCGGGTTTGCGGAGAATAAGCTAATTCACTGATCTGAGAAGAGAGGGAACTCAACGTAAAGTCGGCACCAACCACATGCTTGCCATCGGCAGAACGCCTAGAGAGTGTAATGCCATTGGTTTGCAGGAAATAGAATAGATAGGGCTCAGAGAGTTGTATTGAGCCATCAGGCTTTGCGTTACGAAACCAAGGACGAGTTGTGGGGTTGAACTTACTCTCTGCTTGTCGAGTACTGATCACTTGATGTGCGCCATCAAGGTAGGTAATAAAGTTTTCACCGTCTAGATTGGTGCTGCTGACCATCATGGTCGCTTTAGCGGGCGCGCTGTTTTCGGCTCTCTGTTTATTGGTGCTTAGTGGACGAAAGATTCTAAAGTCACCATCTTCAGAACCATAAAATAGAGCGACCAAATTGGTGTTTTGTTTGAAGATGATATCGACCGAAGCAAGCCAAGAGTCTTTTTCGACAGCGGAAGTTTGATGAGCAACAAACGGGCTCACCGCCATCACATTTAGGGTTGTGATGACAGGGGCAATCGCTTGTTTAAATACTGATTCCAGCTTGTCGCGATGCTCATTACTGATCTCGCGCACTGTGCCTAGCAGCAGCTCTTGGGAGTGCCGATAACTTATCGAAATCAATACCGCACCGACAAGTGTTGTCAAAATTAGGAAAAGGCTAGTGATGTGGATACTCAGCGGATATCGTCTTCTTCTCATCTAACACTCCGGTTTGTAGACTGGTTTAAGTATTGACGAACTTGGGTAGGTTGCAAAAAATTGGCGCAATTACCGAGTGTGTGCGGTTCGACTTAGATAAGACCAAGCGCTGGCTGGCTCTGGTTAGCCACGTATTCCCGTGTCGTGTAAATGAACCAGTAATAAACCTTTATGTTTGGGTGCTAATTGTCACTTTCAGCTGATAAACTGGCCGAATTGTTGCCATTAGGCATTCATTTTCTGAAGTATTCTTTTCCTGAAAGAGATTCAGAGTTACTTTCTGAAAAACGTATTTTGACCGAGCGAAGAGGGCATTGATTCATGGAACTCAAAGTAGATACTCACACCCACACATACGCAAGTGGTCATGCTTACAGCACATTGATCGAAAACGCCAAGTCGGCAAAGCAAAATGGTTTAGCCATGTTTTGTACTACTGATCATTCAGAATCAATGCCGGGCGCGCCACACTATTGGTTCTTCAGCAATCAGCGTGTGCTCCCTCGTTTTATTGAAGATGTCGCAATTATTCGAGGTGTTGAGTCAAACATCATGAACACACAGGGTGAAATCGACATTCATCCGAGTGTGGATAAGAACTTGGATTGGGTGATCGCGAGTTTTCATGAGCCAGTATTTCGCCCATCGGATGTCGCTACCCATACAGAAGCATTGTTGAATGTGATTAAGGGCGGTCGAATTGATGCGCTTGGTCACTTAGGCAATCCTAATTTTGATTTCGATTTCGAAGCCGTTATTCAATGTGCGGTTGAGAACAACGTGGCGATTGAGATCAACAACACCACACTCAAAGGCAATAGCCGAGTTGGCAGTGTTGACCGCTGCTATGAGATTGCAAGAATAGCGAAAGCGAAGGGTGCATTTATTACAACAGGCAGCGATGCGCATTTCTGTTTAGATGTCGGTGGCTTAGACTTAGTCGCAGCATTGTTAGATGAAGTGGGCGTAGATTCGAGTAAAGTGATTACCCATTCGCCAAAGCAGTTCCTAGCCTTTTTGGCCTTGCGCGGTCGTAATGAAATCCCAGAATATTCAGATCTTGTTTAAGAGAATGTCGGCGGGTTTGCATTTCGACACAATCAATTTTTGTGCCTGAAAGATTTTTGTATACACTAGCCGAAAATAATAAAGTCGAAGTGCCACAGTAATGACGGCTCTAACTTCAAAGACACCGCTTCACTTGGAGAAACAATGAAAACTCGCTCAATCCTTTTATCTGGCTTAATCGCTGCTTCAGTATTGTCTGGCAACGCATTTGCTAATGTAGACCTTAAGAAAAACATGCAAGAAATGAAGCTTGCGTTCAAACAAGCGGCAGAAGCTCAAAGCATTGAAGAGATGCAAAAGCCTATCGTTCGTTTAGATACGCTAGTGGCAGAGCTGAAAACGGGTGTTTACCCAGTCGAGAAAGAAGACAACTTCATGGAAGGCTTCAAAAAGATCAGTGCATCACTGGATAGCATTGAGCAGAAGCTAGACCAAGGTGACTTAGCGTCGGCACAGCAAGAACTTCGTACTATTGATGGCCTTCGTGAAGAGTACCATGAGAAGCGTAACCCAAGCATCTGGAGCAAGATCTTCGGTTAATTCGTTAATCATGAACGTTTGCTAGATAGGTAACAAAGAGCAAACCTCAAGATTCGATCTCTAAAACGCCGCCTTACATTACCCTCTTTCGAGGAAGGTGTAAGGCGGCGTTTTTATTGTCTCTTTTATCGAAAGCCTGCTGCAAAGAGATGAGTATTACTTTCTTAGCTTTAGTGTTGTAACCAGTATTTAACGAAAAAGAGTGTGCGTTAGCTTCAATTTTTTAACTTGCTGTTAATCTTTACGTTTACCTATATTCCAAGTCCCTCATAATAAGGGAAATTTATAAAGACTTGGAATAATGCGCCGAACCTCGTTCAACTTCTTCATGTTACTTGCAACAGCATTAAGCTGGGCGCTAGTGACATTAATGCCTGTTATCAATGCTCATGGTAATAGTGCGGGAGTATGGGCGTCGTTATGTACGGTCAATGGCTTTGAATTGGTTCAAATCGAAGAAGGCGAACCTAATACTCATAAAGGAAAGCCGTGTCCGTTTAGCCATTTTTCCACGTTTCACCAAGATGAACTTCCCACTACACTACTGACAACTCGACTGAGTTCTATTGTCTCCGACAGCTACGCTTTTTTGGCTCTAAGCGAACGCTACACGAGGCAAGCCCCGCGCGGCCCTCCCTTTGTTATTGCTTAAACCTAACCCATTAAAATAATTAAAAAATAAAGTATTAAGTAAAGTTAAACATGCTCAGATTACTTTCTGATTTTTCAGAAGGTATGTTTGCGTGTGTCAAAGGAAATTATAATGTTGAGAAATGAATCTCAAACCCCTGCGAAAGCACAAGCAACTTCGCAGTCTAAAAGCAGTGCAACAACCGGTTCGGAAACCAATATAAAAAGCAAAGACCGCAATAAAACCCTCTATTTCCTCACATGGCGCTGGCACTTCTATGCTGGGCTATTTGTTATCCCGTTTATGTTAATGCTGAGCATTACAGGTTTGGTGATGCTGTTTGATGATGAAATCGAATTGACTTTCCACCACGAAGCCCTAGAGATTGTTGCATCGGGCGAGCCGATTAAAGTGTCACAACAGTTAGCTGCAGTACAACTTCAATACCCACAAGGTTCGGTTACCCAGTTTGTTCCGAGCAAAGCTCCTGATCTGGCTAACCGCTTTTCGGTAGCACTTGTAGACGGCACATCGGTCTTCGCCACGGTAAATCAATATACGGGCGAAGTGGTCGGAGAGATTCCGCGTAGCGACAGCCTGTACCAACTCGCGAATGACATTCACGGCACTTTGTTGATTGGTGATTGGGGTGATTATCTAATTGAAGTCGCAATAAGCTTGTCTATTCTGTTGCTCATCAGTGGTATTTACTTATGGTTACCTAGAGATAACGCGAGCCGCGCTGGTTTTCTTAAGCTTCGATTTGGTTCAGGAACGCGTATTTTAATGCGTGATCTGCATGCGAACATTGGAGGTGTGTTATCGCTCGTTCTGTTGTTGTTTATTCTGTCTGGATTGGCATGGACAGGTTTTTGGGGCGGTAAGCTTGTTCAAGCATGGAGCACTTTCCCTGCTCAAATGTGGGACGATATTCCGTTGTCTGATAAGACGCACGCTTCCCTCAACCATGGCTCAGAAGAAGAGCTACCTTGGAACTTGGAGCAAACACTATTGCCTTTGTCTCAAGATAAGCCAGCAGAACACGTTCATCATGTGGAAGAGGCGACGGAACCTCATGATCAATCTAAGATGGGTGAAGATCACTCTCTACATGTGTTGTCAGCAAGCAACTTCGACATTGATGACGTTACTGAAAAAGCATACTCACTTGGCTTTACACGATACAAGGTGAATTTCCCGCGTTCAGAAACGGGTGTTTACACGGTCACAGCCAACACTATGGGCGGTGACATCATTGATCCAACGCAGGACCGTACTACGCACCTCGACCAATACTCAGGTCGTATTCTGGGTGAGGTGACATGGCAAGATTATAACTTCATTGCCAAAACGTTAGCGGTAGGTATTTCATTGCATCAAGGTGACATCAACATCATTAACAAGCTTCTAAATGCTTTGTTTTGTTTGGCGTTCATTGTTGTGTCCGTGACTGGCGGTGTGATGTGGTGGATACGTAGACCTTCAGGTCAAAGAAAGCTTGGCACGCCACCGAAGTTTGGCGATGCAGGGCTTTGGAAGACAGGTTTAGTGATCGTGATAGTTATTTCAGTACTGTTTCCACTGGCGGGAGCGACGATCGTGACAGCAATGCTGCTGGATTGGTTACTATTTTCACGCGTTGAGAAATTCAAGACGGCATTGAGTTAATTGATATACAAACTGACCTCCTTTTTGAGGAGGTCAGTTTCATTATTCAGATGACATGCTCTGTTTATTAAGAAGACGTTAGACTTGTACAGCTCTATATTTGATAAAGCTCTAGATTTCATAAAGCTCTAACGGAAGCCCGTCAGGATCGGCAAAAAAAGTAAATGCTTTACCTGTAAATTCATCAACTCGAATCGGTTCGACTTCAATGCCTTGTTCTTCCAAGTAGCTTTTGACATGTTGAACGTCATCAACACAAAAAGCTAAGTGTCTTAGCCCTTGAGCTTCCGGAAAGCTTGGTCTTTCAGGTGCGTCAGGGAAGCTGAATAATTCTATTTGAGCGCCATTAGGCAGTGCTAAGTCAAGTTTGTACGACTGGCGAGCCTCACGATAGTTTTCGGCAATGATCTCAAGTTTTAAAATCTCGGTGTAAAAGTGCTTCGATGCGTTGTAGTTTGAACAGATTATGGCTGCGTGGTGTATTCCTTTCAACATCAGTTTATTTCTCCTGCCAACTTGTCACCTAAGTGCTCCATGGCGTAATCAATGAATACACGCAGTCGAGCGGGCATGTACTTGGTTTGAGCAAACTGCATCGCAATCGCACCATGGTAATTACTCTTGATGGTCCAATCTTCCAACACTTGTACTACAGACCCTTCAGCCAACGCATCTTGAATCACGAAGTCATGGAAAATACCGACGCCTAGACCTTCTTTCACACCTTTCAGTCGCATCTGCGAGTGGTTAACTGCGTAACGTCCACTGACGGGTACTGTGTGAAATTCATCATCTTTAAGAAAATCCCAAATGTGATCTTTGTCTGTCTCTGCAAGATACAAACAGTCGTGTTCAGACAGCTCGGTAGGGTGGTGAGGAATCCCCTTGGCATCTAAATAGTCAGGGCTTGCACACAACACGAGGTTTGTTTTTCCTAACTCTTTCAATACTAAGCTTTCGTCGGGCTTATCAGTCAGGCGGAAAGCAATGTCGATGCCTTGACGTAAAATATCGATGTCGCCGTCAGCCGCTCTCAATTTAAGTTGGATTTCTGGATACTGATTTAAGAATGGAACAACGAAAGGCTGCAATACCGAATTCAAGAAGGCTTCAGGCGCCGCTACCGTTATCGAGCCTGCAGGTTCGGTATGGTCGGAGGTAGACAGTTCAACGGCTTGTTGCGCTGCGTTGATCATCACCACACTCTGATCATAAACCAATTGACCCGCTTGCGTAATGATAAGGGTACGAGTGGTACGCTCAAACAGTTTCACCGATAGCGCTTTTTCCAAGCGGGTGATGAGCTTACTCAAGGCTGATGGTGTCACGCCTAACTGTTTTGCTGCAGCCGTAAAACTACCTTCGTTAACCACCAAAATGAACGAGGCGAGATCCGGAAGCAGGGCGATGAGTTTTGGGTTAATCATAAGTATCCAGTTAAGCTAGTTTCAACGATGAACTTAATGGTCATTGTGAGCGATTTACTTTGATTTGTGAATCAATTTCATTAATTGATTGACGTGATTGCTCTGATAGGTTGTTGTGTTTGAAGCTCATCTGTATAGCGGCGTTGCTGCTGCGCATTCTGAGATGAAAAATTGAGATTTGATATGAAAGCGAAATTAGACGGAAATTATAGCTAATTTGGCGTTTAAAAAAGCAGGTGAAGGGCGTTAATGTGCCCTATGTCACTGGGATGAACTATTATTGGTGCCTGTGATTCATTAATGTTTTTCCAACTAAAGGGATAATCGGAACGGGGATGTTCAACTAGAATATAGGCATAAGTTTTACAGTGTAAATGATCGTGTTGAGATCGTTTACATCCCTACATAAAGCGGCGCGCGATGCTGCTAAATTATAACTAGGAAGGAATGAGATAATGTCTTCTGCATTTTACCAACAGATTCAAACTCAAATCGAAGAAGTTAAAGAAGAAGGTCTTTACAAGTCTGAGCGCATTATTACTTCTGCACAAAAAGCAGCGGTTTCTATCTCGACTGGTGAAGAAGTACTAAACTTCTGTGCAAACAACTACTTAGGTCTTGCTAACCACCCAGCTCTTATCGAAGCAGCTAAAGATGGTATGGATCAGCACGGTTTTGGTATGGCTTCAGTACGTTTCATCTGTGGTACTCAAGATTCTCACAAAGAACTAGAGCAAAAGCTTTCTACGTTCCTAGGTAAAGAAGACACTATCCTTTACACATCTTGTTTTGATGCAAACGCTGGTTTGTTCGAAACAATTCTAGGTAAAGAAGACGCAATCATCTCTGACGCACTAAACCATGCATCTATCATCGATGGCGTTCGTCTGTGTAAAGCAATGCGTTTCCGTTACTCGAACAACAACATGGAAGAGCTAGAGCAGCAACTTATCGCTGCTAAAGAAGCTGGCGCTCGTCACACACTAATCGTAACTGACGGTGTGTTCTCAATGGACGGCGTAGTGGCTAACCTTCCTGCTATCTGTGACCTTGCAGACAAGTACGATGCACTAGTAATGGTTGATGACTCTCACGCAGTGGGCTTCATGGGCGAAAACGGAGCGGGTACTCACGAGTTCCACAACGTTGTAGACCGTATCGATATCATCACTGGTACTCTTGGTAAAGCAATGGGTGGCGCTTCAGGCGGTTACACTTCTGGTAAGAAAGAAGTGATCGACTGGCTACGTCAGCGTTCTCGTCCATACCTATTCTCTAACTCTGTTGCTCCTGCAATCGTATCTGCGTCTATCCGCGTTCTAGATCTTCTTGCGGAATCTGGCGACTTACGTACTCAACTATGGGAAAACTCTGCTCACTTCCGTACTCGCATGGAAGAAGCTGGCTTCACTATGGGCGGTGCAGACCACGCAATCATCCCAATCATGCTTGGTGATGCAAAAGTAGCGGCTGAGTTCGCTGAACGCGCACTAGAGAAAGGCATCTACGTTGTAGGTTTCTCTTTCCCTGTAGTACCAAAAGGTCAAGCTCGTATCCGTACGCAAATGTCTGCTGCACACTCTCGTGAGCAACTAGACCGCGCAATCGATGCGTTCATCCAAGTTGGTAAAGACATGGGTATCATCTAATTTTAAAGGGGTGCCACGAGCATCCTTTAATTAGATAGAACAACACCCAGTAGAACATATAGATTTTTGATTCTCGCCTTACAGTTAGGCGAGATGAACTAGGTAACATTATGAAAATTAAAGCACTTTCTAAGCTAAAGCCTGAAGAAGGCATTTGGATGACCGAGGTTGAAAAACCTGAAATGGGTCATAATGATCTTCTTATTCGTATTAAGAAAACCGCAATTTGTGGTACTGACGTACATATCTACAACTGGGATGAGTGGTCACAAAACACAATCCCAGTACCTATGGTAGTAGGTCACGAATACGTGGGTGAAGTTGTTGGCATTGGCCAAGAAGTTCGTGGTTTTGAAATCGGCGACCGTGTATCTGGCGAAGGTCACATCACATGTGGTCACTGTCGTAACTGTCGTGGCGGCCGTACTCACCTTTGTCGTAACACAACAGGTGTTGGTGTTAACCGCACTGGTGCGTTCTCTGAGTTCCTTGTGATCCCTGCGTTCAACGCATTTAAGATCCCTGCAGAAATCTCTGACGATCTAGCTTCAATCTTTGACCCGTTTGGTAACGCAGTACACACAGCACTTTCTTTCGACCTAGTTGGCGAAGACGTGCTAATTACTGGTGCTGGTCCAATCGGTATCATGGCTGCAGCTGTTGCTAAGCACGTTGGTGCTCGTCACGTTGTAATCACTGACGTAAACGAATACCGCCTAGATCTTGCTAAGAAAATGGGTGTGACTCGCGCAGTAAACGTGATGGAAGAGAAGCTTGAAGACGTAATGTCTGATCTTGGCATGACAGAAGGCTTCGATGTAGGCCTAGAAATGTCTGGTAACCCATCTGCGTTCAATAGCATGCTAACTAACATGAACCACGGCGGTAAGATCTCTCTACTAGGTATTCCACCATCAGACATGGCGGTAGACTGGAACCAAGTAATCTTTAAAGGCTTGGTTATCAAAGGTATCTACGGTCGTGAGATGTTCGAAACTTGGTACAAGATGGCTTCATTGATCCAATCTGGCCTAGATCTAACACCAATCATTACTCACCACTTCAAGGTTGATGACTTCCAAAAAGGCTTTGACGCTATGCGTAGCGGGCTTTCAGGAAAGGTTATCCTTGATTGGGAATAGTCTAAATTAGGCTCTCATTAGCAAAAGGCGACAGGTTAAATTGTCGCCTTTTTTACGTCTAAAACCGCTAAATAACGCTCGATTACAGTGGCTGTCGCCATTTTGTCGCCATTAATTTTCTAAAGGATTGAGGTGAACTGCCTGCATCAAATGCTCGGGAGCAAAGTGAGAATACGCCATTGTCTGCTCAATTTTTGTGTGACCTAGAATCCGCTGTAACACCAAAATATCCCCTTTATTCATCATAAAGTGCGAAGCAAATGTATGCCGTAGAACATGCGTTGCTTGCCCACTTGGAACATGATTAGGTAAAGCCCTTTTAATGTAGCGCCAGGCATCCTTATAAGTAGTGTCAAAAATCTTATGGTCGTTCACTGCGATATCTAAGATCTCATGATACAAAGCAGGTGAGATGGGCACACTTCGATTTCTCTTACCTTTTGTCTCGGTGTAAGTTAGCTTGAATTCAGCTACTTGTGAACGGGTAAGAGTGAGAGCTTCACTTATACGAGCACCGGTGGCTAAGCAAATCTTAGAGATTACAATGAGCTGTGGAATCGAGACTGTAATTACGCGGTTGAAATTCTTCAGGTTAAATAGGAACTCTTCAATTTGTGGCTTGGTTAGATATGCCAGGTTCTTCTCGCTAGTTTTGATTGTATCGATAGCTTCAATCGGGTTGGGGTATTTCCATTGATTGTACTTGATTAGTTTCTTGAACATTCCCTTTAGATAAATCAATTCCATGTTATGTGTTGTTGGTGAAATCTCAACAGATTTATTTTTGCCACGGTAAGGTATTCGTGTTGCACGATAGTCCAAGTAGTCTCGTTCTTTAAGGTGGTAGGCAATCGGGTTACCTAATCCTTCAATTGTTTTGGCTATCAGATCCCGAGCTTGCTGATCCGCACCAGTAGTTTTGGACACTGAGTTAAGTGAGTACAATCACTAATGAGGTGAACCATAACAAGCAAGAAGAAACGTATTATCCATTCTCCTGAATTTAAAGCCGAAACCCTGAAGTTGGCAGAGAAAGTGGGAGTCGCTACAGCTGCAAGACAGCTCTCGTTACATGAATCTCAGATCTATGGTTGGCGAAAAGCCACAAAGAAGAATTCTAATATTAGCCAACGAGAACAAGAATTGGCCGTTGAAGTCGCTAAGCTAAAAAGGCAGTTGGCAGAGCAAGCAGAAGAGCTAGACATCGTAAAGAAGGCCGCCACCTACTTCGCGAAAAATCTAAAGTAAATTGCTATGAATTTATGCTCGAACACCTGCTGAGTTTCAGTATTTCCCGTATGGCTAAGGTGTTCAGAGTTTCTTGAAGTGGGTTTTATTATTGGGTTGAGAACCGCCACAAGGCGATTCAACGTGAGACAGAGCGCCAAAAGCTTGATACCAAGGTAAAAGAAGCCTTTGACGTTAGCAAAGAATGAGATGGCTCAGACGTATTCAGAAAGAACTGGCAGAGAGCGGTGATAACCATAATGTTAAGACCATTGCCGCCAGTATGAAACGTCAGGATTTAGTAGCGAAAGCAGCACGCAAGTTTAAGTGTACAACGGACAGTAAGCATAAAATGCCCGTTGCTCCGAACTTGCTCGCTCAAGATTTTAACGCAACGGCTCCGAATCAAAAATGGGCAGGAGACATTACTTATGTTGCCACAAGCGAAGGCTGGCTGTACTTAGCTGTCATTATTGACCTATATTCAAGGCAAGTAATTGGTTGGTCTATGGATACGAGAATGACGGCCTCACTGGTCTGTGATGCCTTATCGATGGCTTTATTCCGTCGAGGATTCCCTGAGCAGGTTATAACTCATAGCGATCGAGGTAGTCAGTACTGCTCGAAAGACTATTTCAATTGCCATTACGCTGAAAGTTGTTACCCATTCACCGCTACACTTGATTATTTTCAATACGTTAAGTGCAAATACTACTAATCTGTCCAAGGTTTAGAGGACCTTGAACAGATTAGGTATACACGAGCTTAAATTAAACGTTGGAACGCGCGTTTTTCTTCTTTGATTTATAGGCTTTCA
>NZ_JBFSUX010000052.1:0-36667 GCF_041467595.1 Vibrio sp. 10N.247.311.13
ATCGGGCTAGAGTCTTCTTTGGGTTATAAATCCATCAAAGTATGCTCCCGCCCTGCTCTTAACACAGAGACGGACAGCCTCAAATACTGTTTCTCGAATTAGAAAGCGTCGCGCAGCTCTCAACTCAATTCTTAAAGATCAAAAAATCAAGTCATCTTTAAAAACGAAAAAGCGAGAAGTTGAGTCCCTTGAGTCGAATATTTTATCTATAGATTTTTCTCCGGAACATGACAACCCGATAGAGTTACTACACCAGATCCAAACTCAAGAAGACCTTCTAAACAATGCTGTTTTTGGTGCCACGCTTAAAATAGATAATATTAAAGAAACAGTAAAACAGTTAGATCAGCGTGGTGGCAATTACTTGGTTTCTGAGTTGAAAGCGATTTACGAATTTGCCGGAGTATCTATAGAAAAGGTATCTCGTAGTTTTGAAGAAACGTTAGTTTTTCACGACAACCTGGTCAATAAAAAAAGAAACTATGTCGAATCAGAGTTACCCGAACTAAACCGAAGTCTGGAAGACTTAAAAAACCAGTTAAAAGTGCAACAAAATAGAAAACATGGTGTCTTTGCTGCTATGCGCACTAGAGAAAACATCGATAAAATAACTACAAACATCAAAGAACTAGGCGCGCTAAAAAACGAGCTTGGTAAACTAGAAGGTATGGTTGAGCAACAAGAGTCTGCACAGTCAGGTCTTACTCAAGCAATTGAGTACCTAAACGTCATTTTAGAGCTTATATCTAAACAAATAGATAAAGTGAACGACTTTGAAGCATCTTTTTCTAAGCACTTTGCCGAAATTACTAAGGTAACTCACGATGAAGAATATAGATTCACTCTTAATTTTAATGAAACCGAAGGTACATGTGAACCTCTCATTGAAAATCAAAGTGCGAACCCTGAAGGCGGTAAGAAGAAAGCTGAAGTTATAGCTTTTGATTTTGCTTATATTAAGGCTTGTTATGAGTTGGGGCTAAATCGACCGAGGTTTGTTTTGCACGATATCATTGAAGACATTGATCAGAAGCAAATCGAAGATATTTTCAGGTTAGCGCAAGCCTTACCCGGACAACAGATTGTCTCTGTACTATCAGACAAATTTTCTGAAGATACATACCGGAAATACAGAAACGCTTCAGTTCTGTTGCTCTCCGAAGACAATAAGTTCTTCAACATTTAATCCAGTAAAGCGGGAGGTTAATTGACCCGCTTATTCAATCTATCTGCGCAGGTATATCGCTCGCTGTAAAACGTTTAAAAATAGGATTAACTTCGAAAACCGTAGTGAATAAATGAACTTACCTACTGAGTTAGAGACTTACAATATCCTGACAATCTCTGAAAGCTAATTTAGCCAGATCATTGAAACACAATTGTTCAATTTCAAGTTGGCACCCAATTCTTTCCATGACAAAAAAACAAAAAAAGGCCTCGCAATTGCGAGGCCTTTGGTTTTCTATCTATCAGAAGAGATTAGTCGCGAAGTGCTGCGCCGAATTTCTCTGAGATTGAAGCTACGATAGCATCTACTGAACCAGCGATGTCTGCATCTTCAAGTGTGCGCTCTACAGACTGTAGGCTAAGTGCGATTGCTAGGCTCTTCTTACCTTCTTCAACGCCTTGACCAACGTATACGTCGAACAGTTTAGCGCCTGTTAGGAATTCGCCACCCGCAGCGATACACGCTTCTACGATGTCGCCAGAAGCTACTGCTTCGTCAACAACAACGGCGATATCACGACGGTTTGCAGGGAACTTAGATACTGCTACTGCTTCTGGAAGCACGCGAGTGTTGATAGCTGCCCATTCGATTTCGAATACGATAGTACGGCCGTTAAGACCAAACTTACGCTCTAGTTCTGGGTGAACAGTACCAATGATACCCACTTCTTTACCATCTACTACGATAGCCGCAGTTTGACCTGGGTGAAGTGCTGGGTGCTTAGCTGCTTTGAAGCTGTATGCGATTTCGTTTGCAGAAAGCTCAAGAACGGCTTCTAGGTCACCTTTAAGATCGAAGAAATCTACAGTGTTAGTTGCAATGTCCCAGTGCTCTTCGCCACGAGTACCAGAGATAACGCCCGCAAGCATCATTTCTTGGCGCATGCCGTTTTCAGCCGTTGCTTCAGGGATGAAACGTAGGCCTGATTCGAATAGACGAACGCGAGACTGTTGACGCTTCTGGTTATGAACCACTGTGTTTAAAAGACCTTGGATTAGGCCAAGACGCATTGCTGACATGTCCGCAGAGATTGGGAATGGCAGGATTAGCGGCTCAACACCAGGTACAACAAGTTTTTGCTGTTCTGGTTCTACGAAGCTGTATGTGATTGCTTCGTGGTAGCCACGGTCTACAAGAAGGTCACGAACGCGCTTAAGCGGTTGGTTAGCTTCTTTGTGGTCATTCATTTTAAGTGCCGCTTTAGGCGCTTGGTTTGGAATGTTATCGTAACCGTAGATACGACCTACTTCTTCAATTAGGTCTTGCTCGATTGCGATATCAAAACGCCAAGATGGAGACGTTGCCGTCCAGCCAGCGTCTGTCGTTTCAACGTTACAACCTAGGCGAGTAAGAATTTCCACTACGTCTGTAGATGGGATTTCGTGACCTAGTAGGCTGTCTAGCTTAGCGCGACGTAGAGCAACTACGTTTGCTTTAGGAAGATCAGCTGCAGATTCGCTGCCGTTTACTGGCGCAACTTCACCGCCGCAGATTTCAACTAGAAGCTGTGTTGCACGCTCCATTGCTGCTGCTTGTAGCGTTGAATCAACACCACGTTCGAAACGTAGAGAAGAATCAGTGTGAAGGCCGTAAGCACGTGCGCGACCACGGATGTGATCCGGTGCGAAGAATGCTGCTTCAAGAAGTACGTCTGTTGTTTCAGTAGTAACACCTGAATCTTGACCGCCAAAGATACCAGCGATTGCTAGTGCTTTGTTGTGGTCAGCGATAACAAGCGTATTGCTGTTTAGTTCAGCTTCGTTGCCATCTAGAAGTGTTAGCTTTTCGCCCTGCTCTGCTAGACGAACCACGATACCGCCTTCGATCTTAGCGAGATCAAATGCGTGCATTGGTTGGCCTTGCTCTAGCATCACGTAGTTTGTGATGTCTACAACTGGGTCGATTGAACGGATACCACAACGGCGCAGTTTTTCTTGCATCCAGATTGGAGTGTCCGCTTTCACGTTTACGTTCTTAACCACACGGCCAAGGTAACGTGGACAAGCATCAGCTGCTTTGATTTCAACAGATACTGTGTCTTCAATGCTTGTTGCAACAGTTTCAACTGTTGGCTCTGTAACGTCTGCGCGGTTTAGTACGCCAACTTCACGAGCAAGGCCACGGATGCTGAAGCAGTCTGCGCGGTTTGCTGTTAAGTCTACATCGATAGTTACGTCGTTAAGCTCAAGAAGCTCACGTACGTCCATACCTAGCGTTGTGCCTTCTGGCAGCTCAAGGATGCCGTCAGACTCTACGTCGATACCTAGCTCAGAGAAAGAACAAAGCATGCCGTGCGATGGAACGCCACGTAGTTTTGCTTTCTTGATTTTGAAGTCACCAGGAAGTACTGCGCCAACTGTTGCTACTGCTACAGTTAGGCCAAGACGACAGTTAGATGCACCACATACGATGTCTAACAGCTCTTCTTCGCCGATATCAATTTTAGTTACTTGTAGTTTGTCTGCGTCTGGGTGCTGACCGCACTCAACCACTTTACCTACTTTAACGCCGGTGAATTCACCAGCAACAGGTTCTACATCGTCAACTTCCAAACCAGCCATAGTGATTTGGTGAGCTAGCTCTTCGCTGTTAATTGCAGGTTTAACCCACTCGCGTAGCCAAGATTCACTGAATTTCATAGTTTCGACTGCCCCGGATTACTTGAATTGTTTAAGGAAACGAAGGTCGTTCTCGAAGAACGCACGAAGGTCATTTACGCCGTAACGAAGCATCGTTAGACGCTCTACACCCATACCGAATGCAAAACCAGAGTATTTCTCAGGGTCTATGCCAACAGAGCGAAGTACGTTAGGGTGAACCATGCCACAGCCTAGAACTTCTAGCCATTTGCCATCTTTACGTTTCACGTCAACTTCAGCTGAAGGCTCTGTGAACGGGAAGAATGAAGGACGGAAACGCACTTCAACTTCTTCTTCAAAGAAGTTACAAAGGAAATCGTTAAGAATGCCTTTAAGTTGTGCGAAGTTTACGTTCTCATCAACTAACATACCTTCCACTTGGTGGAACATTGGCGTGTGAGTTTGATCGTAGTCGTTACGGTAAACACGACCCGGAGCAATGAAGCGGAATGGCGGTTTGCCGTTTTCCATCGTACGGATTTGAACACCAGAAGTGTGCGTACGTAGCATTAGATCAGGGTTGAAGAAGAAAGTATCGTGATCAGTACGAGCTGGGTGATCGTCTGCGATGTTTAGTGCATCAAAGTTGTGGAATGCATCTTCGATCTCAGGGCCAGACTCAGTGCTAAAGCCAAGCTCACCAAAGAACTGTTCGATACGCTCAACAGTGCGAGTAACTGGGTGAAGACCACCGTTCTCAATGCGACGACCTGGTAGGCTCACATCGATAGTTTCTTCAGCTAGTTTCGCTTCAAGCTCTGCACGTTGAAGTGCGTCTTTGCGAGCTGCGATCGCTTGTTGAACAGCACCTTTCGCTTTGTTGATCTCTTGACCAGCAGTGCGACGCTCTTCAGGTGGAAGTTTACCTAGGCTTTGTAGTTGAAGAGTTAATTCACCCTTCTTACCTAAATACTGAACTCGCACTTCATCAAGTGCGACTAACGAATCTGCTGTATCAATAGCAGTCGTTGCATTAGCAATGATCTCTTCTAGATGTTGCATCATTTCCTCATCTACCAGTTGGTAGTGTCCGTATCGGATGATTAGTTTTTTTAGATAGCTACACATAGTAATCAAACACGCAACCAATGCCAAATTGAATCGCTAAAAGAACAAGTTATTGCCTAAAAACACGGCAAATTTAACAGGATATTAATGAGGAGTAGGAAGAAGTGGAACAATTACAGGTTCCACTTCTTAATTTGGAAATGACCTGAAGGCTAGATCTGAATAGAACAAACGCTGTTTTTGCCTGCGTTTTTCGCTAAATAGACGGACTCATCGGCGGCTTTAATCAATTCGTTCATGGTTTCGAATTCTTGGGTCATTTCAGCGACACCGACACTAATACTGCCAATCCAAACTTGATGACTGGTTTCAACCTCTAATTCAGACACTTTCTGTCGAGCGGTTTCCGCGATGTACATCCCACCTTTAAGGTCGGTGTTTGGGCAAATAACCAAGAACTCATCGCCACCTAACCGGCAAACAATATCATCATTACGGAACGTGTTTTTCAGTTCACGCGAGAGGGTTTGTAGCACCAAGTCGCCTGCATCATGGCCGCTGGTGTCATTAATGCGCTTGAAGTGGTCGGCATCAATCATAATACACACTAAAGGCATGCCCAGTTCTTTGGAGTCTTGCCAATGCAGCGCTAACTGTTTAAAAGCACTACGACGGTTATGCAAATTAGTAAGAGAGTCGGTTAATGACAGTTCTTCAAGTCTCTTATTCGCTCGTTTTAATTCTGCCGTACGTTCCTCAACTTTATCTTCGAGTAACTGGTTGAAGCGTAACAACTGTTTGTTTCGTTCAGAGACTTGTTCAAACAGGCCGTTAAGCGCAGCCAATAGCGGGACAGTCGCAGAATCTTGCTGCTTTTCTTCCGCTTCAAAGGCTTGCAGAGGTGTCGCGCCCTCTTCTATCGCGGTCATTTGTCGCGCCATGTTTTGGTCGATGCCGAGGATGTGGTAAGCAAGCCAGTGGATCAATAAATCAAGTAACTGCCGTGCTGACGACTGATCTTCTTCCATGATGAAAGCTTGCATACTGTAGATATCTTGCATAAATACACGATGCACTTTGATATGCTCTTCAATGTGTCGCTCATACACACCGCAATCTCTCATCAAAGATTCTTCTTCTTTAAAGTGAAATTCGGCATAGCATGTGAGATCGAGTAAAGCGACGTTTATGTCGTCGATAGAGATAGTGTTCTCTGACAACAGATTTCCGTAGTGGTTGATAATACCAACAAGATATTGATGCTGTTCATCTACAACACCAATGCCTGTTTCAAAGTTTTTATCCCAATTAAATGAATTCATAAATCCCTTAAGGCCGATACCACCAGCACGATTTACATGCATATTCGGAGGTTATAGATACTGAAAAAATATAACCATTTTACCTGTAGGTTTATTCGATTGTTTGATCCACTTTATAAAAAGACGACTTTGAACATTCTAAATATGGCTCATCTTAAATTTGAGACGTCCCCCCCAACAGGAACGCCCCACGAAGCTAACATTAGAAATAATATTCCAACGCCATCTCAACAAAGTCATCCTTGCGTGCGAAGAACAACAAGTCCTCTGGGGTTTCGTTCTCAAACAACCAAGCATTCAGTCGCCACTTGAGATTGTTGTTAATACGGCTCGATGCCTCTAGCTTGGCACTGTAGACATCACTGTTATCTAAGTCTTGAGTGATACCAGTAAGCACTTCGGTGCCGTCTTCATCGTTCAAAGCGAAACGTGCCCCAAGGAACACATCATTTTGGCCGATGGTTTGGGCATTGTTGCCTCGGCTGTCATACAGGTATTCAGCGATGAAGCCGATGTCCCAGTACGATTCAAGCGCCCCTACCCAAGTGTATTCAAAGCCTGTCGCCACGCCGGTATGGTTGTCGTAGCTGTCGCGATAAATGCTTTCCAGCTTCCATAACCAGTCACCGATAATGCCTTGAACATCCAATCCGAAGTGTTGCATTTGGGCGTAGTATGGCTTGAGTTGATTGCCTTCCACACGGTAATAAGGGTCGCGGTTTGTGCCGCCTAAGTAGCTTAAACCGACATCCCAATCACCGTACATTTGGCTGTAACGCAATGCCACATCAACGTGTTTTTCTTCTCGTGAAGATTCGTAAAGCGCATCGTCCGATACTGGCACGGTTGGCCTTAATCGACCGTCTTCGCCTGCGAAGGTACGTTCACGAAAATACGGCAGTAACATGGCGTCTATGGTGCCCCACTCTTTTATCGAGGTGAAGTGCACCATAGGCTGACCTAACTTGGATTCGCCATCGACCGATTCAATGGCATCGGTCTGGTTTACCACATCCACTAAATGCGCCGATTCAGTTACGCCCCAAAATACCTTTCCAACACCCGCTCGCAGTTCGTAATCATCCCAATAGGTTAAATACAAGGCTTCGCGAATATCACCATGAGTTCGTTCATCGTCTTCACTGTCTAGGCGATAAAACGGGGTGAAGGTAATGCTGCCGTTGCCCTCTTGTTGCTCCCAGTAAAACTCTGGCTGCAACACCAGTGAGCTTTGTCCTTTGTCTTGCCCTTGTAAGCCGTCGCTAAAGAACTGCCTATGTTCAAGGTTAACCTGCCCTGCGATATCAGGACTAAAGCCTGCCGCCACACAAGGCAACGACACCTGCATAAGCCCGACGGTCGCCGCCAAGGTTAAGGATAATTGGGTTCCTGTTGCCACAATCCTTTTCATATTCCTGCCTTATTTCGCACGTTTTAGTGTGTTCTTTTGGAAATCCTTGTCTTTAAGACCGGTCTGGAACACTAAATCTGTCGTGGTTAATACGGTGCTTTTGCCTGTTTGATGGTTTTGCATCGCCATGGTGTGTGCGCGCCAGTATTGGTTTAGGTACTGTTTGTAATCTTGGAACGATAGAGTTTTAAGCAGTGCGCCTTTGCGGTCGTAAAACTCGACTTTCATTGGGCGGTAGTGCTGTTGGTCTAGCCATACCTTTTGCATGGTGTAGCCTGAGTTTTTATCGGTCGGTACTTGCTCTAAAACAAAGGTGTCTACGCCTTCCAGTTTCGCGTCTTCAATGTAGTTGAAGGTGTACTTTTCAAGTTCAAACGAGCTTAAGTCCTCATACGCAAATTCACTACCCATAAACGGGCCAGATTTGTTGCGTGAAGAGATGCGTTTTACACGCTTGAGTGCAGGAAGATACAACCACTGGTCATCGGATTTGGTGATGTGCGAATGGTTTAGGAAAGCCGTGCCTTTTACGTCGCGTGGTTCATCAAAAATGGTTAAGCCTTTGTCGCCATCGTCATCGACTTCCAAAGATTTCAATCGCATCAGACGTGTACTGCTTTCGCCCTGCTTGTTGCGAAGTAGCATTTCCATGGTTGCGACAGAATCGCCCCACCCGACATCGACCGCTTTACGTTGCTCGGCAATTTCTAAGCCTTTCGCAGGGTCTGCTAACGCTGGGAAAGCGGCGAATGTGCTCAGTGCCAACGAGCTAACAGTAAGTAATGTAGTAGCGAATGTTTGTTTAACGCTTTTCATAAATATCTCCTTGAGTCAGCCCACCGCAGCAGGCCGACGTTTCCTTATTTGGTCGAAGTAGTCAGTTCGGCTGTCGATCTAGGCTGCGACTTGGTATCTGGCTTTGATTCGTGCTGAGTTTTAGCTGAATAGTGGGTCTGTTTGTCGAAGATCATCAGTAAGCTTGGTAGCAAGATGAAATCGACCACCAGCGCAATGAAAATCACAATCGCGCTGAGTAAGCCCATGTCGGAGTTGAGTCTGAAGCTCGACATCGCCAGTACAGAGAAACCGGCCACTAGCACAACAGTGGTGATCCACAAAGCGCGACCTACGGTGTGGAAAGCGTATCGAACCGCTTCTTCTGCTGATTTCCCTTCGATTCTTGCGCGCTGGTATTTACTCAAGAAGTGCACCGCATCATCAACCACGATACCCAACGTGAGCGTGACCACGACTGACAAACCGAGGTTGATTTCACCTGAGATAAGCGCCCATAAACCAAAGCCAATGATCGCAGGCGCAATGTTGGGCACTAGGCTGATCATGCCTAAGCGAACCGAGCGCAATGCAAAGATCATCAAGCCAGAGATAAGCACTAGGGTGATAGGCAAAGTTGATAGCATGCTCGCCATGTTGGTTTCGCCAATATGAGCAAACATCAGTGACGGGCTCGAAGCCACCACTTCATATTGCGGTGCATTGGCTGCAAACCATGAGTAAATGCGCTCTTCGAGTTCGACTAGCTCAACGCTGCCAAGGTTATCGACGGTGAGTACCATTTTGATCGATGATTTATCGACGTTGATCTGGTTGTTCAAGTCCAAGCCGTACGGCAGAGACATTTCGTAAAGCAGCAGATATTGCGCGGCAAGTTCACGGTTCAGCGGTAGCTTGTAGTAGCTGTCGTCGTCGGCATGCATATTCTTGTTCAAACGCATATAAACATCAGAAAGCGTTGCCACATGGTCAGTTTCTGGTTGAACGCGTAGCCACTTAGTAAAGTCACCAATTGCTTGCAAGAACACAGGATCAGCAATCGCTTGAGACTCGTTAGTTTTCACTGCGATACTGAGGGTTGTCATGCCGCTTACGGTCTCTTCCATGAAGTCAGCCGCTTGTCTGAATTCACTTGAGGTATCGAAATACTTCACCGATTCATCGTTGACTTTGTTGAGCGGAATTAACGCGGCAGCGCCAACAATCACTAGCGTAGAAATCGGCAGCAGTGCTTTACGGTTAGTTACGACAAAATCGCCCAGCTTATCCATGAAGGTGACTTTGTCTGCCGCCTTAGGGTTGGCAGGTAGACGTTTGACTGGCAGCAGTTTTAGCAACGCTGGCAACATAGTCACAGACAAGAAGCACGCAATAAGTACACCCAGTGCCGATAAGTTACCGAAATCACGCAGCACTGGTGAGTCCGACATGTTCATCATCAAGAAACCAATCGCGGTGGTCACTGAGGTAATCAAAATCGGCATCGCATTAAGCTTGATGCTGTATTGAATAGCTTGTGCTTTCTCCATACCGCGCTGCATCGCTTGTCTCATGGTCACAATCACGTGAACACAATCAGCCACCGCCAAAGTTAAAACCAAGGTTGGCACATTCACGGTTGCGGTACTCAAGAACATCCCTGCCCAACCAGACAATCCCATGGTGGCAACAATCGAAGAGATGATCACAATGAGCGTCGCCACCACACTAAAGAACGAGCGCAGCATAAAGGTCAGGAACACCAGTACCACCAACAGCATTAAGGGAACGAGCGTTGAGCTATCTTCTTGAGCCGAAGTCATAAATGCGTTGTTCATGGCTATGATGCCCGCTTTATGGAATTCGACATTAGGATACTGAGCTTGGTACTTGCCGATCATGGTATTGATTGCCGCAATCACCTCTTGCACTTCTGCGGTTTTGTCCACTTCTGGCAGTTGCACGGTGACGTTCACAATCGTCACATCGCCAGAGGCCGACACCAAGGCATTCTTAAGCAACGGCTCGTTAAGGGCGATCTGTTTTACTTTGGCGATGCGTTCTGGTGTGTGTTCGTACTCTTCATACAGCAAGTCTTCTACCAAAAGATCATCTTCAATGGCTTCGGTGTGCTGATAATTAGCAAGGGAATCGACACGGCTTGAATACGGGATCTGCCACGCATCAACCGTGAGATTTTGAATCAGGGTGAGAGTTTCAGGGGTGAAGACATTGCCATCTTCAGGTGCGACAACAATCGCAAGGTTGTCGGTTTTTGCAAAGGTGGTTTGGATTTCATCGAACGCCATCAACTGCTTGTTGGTGCCTTCGAAGAAGATGTTGTAGTCCCCTCTAAAGTAGAGGTTCTTAGCCCCTAATGCAGAGAGAATGATGATTGAAAACACCACCAGCAGAACGATAAACGAACGCTTGGTAGGTATTGAGTGCCAACTGTTTAGATCTGTGTTTGCGCTATCAGCATTAGGGTTATCTCGGTTTTGCTGATCGAACGTGGGCTTCTGGCTGTCATGTTTCATCACAGTCTCCATTTGTGACGATTCGTCATATTTGTGTCATAAAAAGCCAGCCGAAACTGACAAAAGACACAATGCTTAGTCAAACACTCAAGAAAACAGCAACCACAGTCGGTCAGTCTCAAGTTTGTGACGAATCGTCAAAAATGGTTATTAATAAACCCACATGTGTGGGCTTAACGGAAGCTATCGACCTACAGACTCTAAGTAAGCGATCTCTTCACTGAACAGTTCTTGTTCTACACGACGCCAAGTTTTGCGGTAATCCCAGTCACTAGAAAGGGGCTGCCAATTTAGGCCGTCTAGAATCATGTTCGCGTTGTGTAATACTGAATACGGGTCTTGTAACCGCTTAATACAATGACTGTTTGATGCGTTCTGTGACAAGGCATTTGAACCAAATGCGATTGACCAGTTAGCAAAAACGATGGCATCTGAGCCAACGCCAGAAGAGAACTTTAGGTCACCCGCTTCTACCGCTTGGTTAACCATAGAGTCGCATTGTTCAATCACCAACTCTTCCAGTTCATTCATCTCGGCGACGCGTGCACTAGACGCTTTCTCTAGTACCCACGGGCTTTTAGCCATGATCGCACAGGTTGATAGTACCGGTTCCATGCGAGCATAGATTCGGTAAGCAACGTGCAATGCGACGATCTTTTCACGTGTGTTGCCTTCAAACTCTCCAGAGCGAGCAAACATCATTGCTTCTGTCTTGAGAGAGTGAATACACAACGCTAAAACGACGTCTTCTTTGCTGCAAAAGTGATTGTATATCGTACCTTTAGAATAAGAGCTCGCTGCCGTTAGCTTGTCCATCGTGAGGTTTCCGAACCCTTGTTCTCGAACCAGATCTTTTGCTAACAACATCAACTCTACTTCTCGGTCTGCAATAGACTGCTGCTTTTTAGACAACACGCCTTTGCAACCAAAGATACCTTGTTTATCGCCTTTACAACCAAAGCCAAACATAATTTTTTAGTCCGTATATGAGCTTAGCCGTTATCTAAGCTTCGCCAGTATTTAAAACACTCCTATCCAATATATTAACACGAATAGTAAATTCATGTAGTTAACCATTTTGTGACGCTTCGTCATTTCTGACTTATCGTCATAATAGCGCAAGTATTGGTCATATCAAGGGGTTTTATAAATTAAATACATTTTGTGAATGGAAAGAGAATAAATGGGATATAGCTAAGAAAATCATCAATAGTTGACCTAAAGAGAAGACTTTAAAATAAGACCTGTATTGTGACCAACAGAATGTGGACGCGAATTGGGCATTCTTAACCTAACAAAGAATGTCGGCACTTTAAGCTGCTATGCGTATTCATGCCCAATGATTCCTAGCTTAAACCACAAGAATGAATGACTGTAGGCTTACTTTATGGGGCAGACGTCTCCTTATGGTCAATATTTGGCTTACTAATGCCGTTTTCTGTTAAGTTGCTATAAATTCGGTAAGGGGTGACTTACAATAGTGACAACGACTTACCTTTTTTGAGAACACGATATTGAGCGCCAAATATTCTTATTTAGCTTGGCAAGTGAATACTTCTAGCCCTGCAGAAAAGCTGGTTTTATTGATGCTTGCAGACGGTGCTGACGAATTCGGCTACACCAATGTGTGCCTACAAACAGCAGGTCAACTTTGTGCTCTCTCTACGTTTGGTTTAGCCGACTGTCTTAAGTGTTTAGTCGACCAAGGTTTTCTCGATAAGGTAAAAGTAGATTATCGGGATAAAAAAGAGATTCACGTTTTCAAAATGCTCATTGAGCAAGAGCAAACTGCGGCGCACGTTGAGGTTCAACCGACCAATAGTATTCCGGTCTACTCTACGGCACCTGCACCTGCACCTGCACCTGCACCTGCACCTGCACCTAAGTTTCAGCCTGCTCCGGCACCAATGCAACACATGCAGCAGGCCCCTCGCCCACAAGGTCGAGGCTCAATGAACAGCAACACCGTCTCTACTCATGATCTCAACGAAGAAGAGATACCATCATGGGCAGAACGTGCGTTTAAATTCTCCGGTTTGACCGGTGACCATAGTTTAGTATGGAAGAAATTTGTCCTCTGGTATAAAGCCAAAGCCAATGAATTAATGCCATTATCTCGGATTGAATCCAAGCTGCAGTACTGGCTAGTTAACGAGAAGCAAAATGAAAGACAACAACAGCAGAAGACCTCTCAATATTCAGGAAATGCAGGACAAGCTCAAGGAAATGGGTATAGACAAAAGCTTAGCCCATCTGAACGCTTCAGGCAGCAGCTCATTCAAAAAGGCAAAAAGCCAACCTTCTGAGCCAGCTCAACCTGTTGTACCTGACGCTACAGGTCCATTAGTACCTGAAGTGATTGAAGCGCAAAGTACCGAAGTGAAAGTAGCGGCTGCACAAGCTGCGGATTCTGGTGCGTCTCAACAAGTACCTGTTGTTGATCAAGATCCTGCAGAGCTGGAACTAACCGATTGGTGTATCCATGTATTTGGTTCTTTCTTAAGCGTGTACGAAACACAATGGGAATACCAATACGGGAGCGAGCCGAGCGGTAAGTTTATTGAATTTGCTAACTCAGTCGATTCAGACGGCCTTAACCGCGTGCTAATGCACTGTCATGAACGTATTCAACTTGGCAACAGTTGGCCGCCGCAAATGGGTGAGCTTTGGATCCTGAAAGATTCTTTGACTGAAGAGGAGTTGTTGGATAGCCGTATTCGAGTGTTGTCACGCTCTGCAGATAATAAGATTGAACAATGGTTAATCCAGAATAAACTGTACGATTTAAAGCGCACGGCTGAAAACAAACTCGATGGCCTGTTCAAGAAGTATTACTTGGAAGCGAAACGTTTAGATGAGAAAGGCATGCTTGAAACTGAGTTACCAGAATTCCTTCTTGCCGCTAACTCTGTAAAGAACCTGAACGATTTAAAACGTGAAGAGTACGAAAGTAAACACGGTAAAGCGATTAACCCAAGAATTCAGCGTATTCTGAACAGTAAAAAGTAACCATCCGCTTGCTATCTGTTATAAGAAAACAGAGTAGCGATTACACGGTTAACAGATACAAAAATGCCAGCTATCAAGCTGGCATTTTTTACGAATTCTTACGAACTCTACAAATATCCGTGACCAACGGTACGTCTGTCACTAACTGCAAGTAATTACAGTAGGTGGATAGTTGCGTTTAGCGTGAATACGCCAGAGTCGTCATCTTTCATTTTGAAGTTTTGGTAGCTAGCGCCTACAGATAGTGGACCAAAGATGAAGTATTCAGCGCCTACACCGTACATGATATCAACATCGTCTTGCTTGAAGCCATCAGCTTTAAGCTCGTAAGAGTGAAGACCACCCTTCGCGTATACGTGAAGAGGACCAAAATCGATGCTTGGTTTAATCGCTAGGTAAGCAGTGCTTGCGTCTAAATTCTTAAGATCGCGGTTGCCGTAATTAACGCTGCCGAAAGAACCTAGATCCCAGTAACCCGCTTCAACACCGATTAGTGGAAGGATACCTGTACCTACGTGGATGCCCACCGCGTTTTCATCTTCACCAGCGAATGAGTTTTGACCACCCATTACACCGCCGTACAACCAAGAATCAGCCATTGCTGTTGAAGATGCACCTAGTAGTGCTAGTGCCAATAACGTTTTTTTCATATTCGACCTTTTTCGTCCTAGTGGCAGGCCTTGAGTGGTAATAAATTGCCACCAAGTCGCCCTGTATGTAATAACTATTCAATTAGTAATGCAATAAGCAAGATTTATACCCAAACCTTGCCATTGCGTCTAGCTTTATTCCTTTAGCAAGCATCAATCGCGTTTTTAACACGCTTATCTGATACTGGGTAAGGCGTACCGAGCTGCTGTGCGAAGAAGCTTACACGAAGCTCTTCTATCATCCAACGCACCTCTTTTACATTTTCTGGAACCGCGATCCCTTTTGGAATTTTATTCAGCAGTTCTTTGTAATCATTCATTACTGACTCAACTTTGATCATGTGAAGACGATCTTTGTTCGGGTCAATTGGCAGTTTTTCCATGCGGCGTTCAATCGCTCTCATATAGCGTAGAATATCCGGCAAGCGTTTCCACCCACATTCTGTGGCAAAACCCTTAAAAATCAAACCTTCTACTTGAGCTTTTATGTCAGAAAGTGCGAATGCCATAGAAAGATCCACGCGTCCTTTCAGCTTTTTACTGATGCTGAATGCCGTGGTTAGGATGGTTTCAACCTGTTGAGCAATCTCTACTACGGTATCACCCAGCTCTGCACGTACGTGTTCTTTCAGAGCTTCAAACTGCTCTGGTTCCCAAACCAAACCGCCCTTCTCTTCAATCAGCTTATCAATACCACAAGCGATACAGTCATCGATAAGATCGAGTACCTGTCCGTATGGGTTGAAGTACAAGCCAAGTTTCGATTTGTTCGGCAGGTTCGAGTGCAAGTATTTGATCGGTGATGGCACGTTCAACAAGATTAAACGACGCTGACCCGATTTCATTGCCGAGATTTGCTCTTGCTCGGTTTCGAACAGTTTGATCTCTACGCTGTCTTTGGTATCCACCAGCGCAGGGAAGGCTTTAACATCGTAGCCACCACGTTTCTGTTGGTAGACTTTTGGTAATTCACCAAAGCTCCACGTGTGCAGGTTCTGCTGCTCGATATCGTCGTCTGCCACTTTAGAAAGCGTTTCTTGAACCTTGTCTTTCAGGCTCTCTTTCAACTCATGCAGATCTTTCTGTTCTTTCAGCTTACGCTTGCGATGATCTACAGCGCGGAATGTTACCTTTAAGTGCTCTGGAATCTGGTCTAACTTCCAGTCATCACGTACCACTTCCACACCCGTCATGCGGCGTAGCTCTTTCTCAAGAGAATCCAGTAACGGTGCTTCAAGCGGTGTCACACGTGCCAAGAATGCATCTGCGTAGTTTGGCGCAGGTACAAAGTTACGGCGTAGCGTTTTAGGTAACGACTTAATCAAGCTAATTACTAGCTCTTGACGTAGACCCGGGATCTGCCAATCAAAACCGTTTTGGTCAATTTGGTTCAAGATAGGCAGCGGAATGTGTACCGTTACACCATCGTTGTCGTCACCCGGCTCAAATTGGTAGCTCAGTTTCAACTTAATACCGTTTTGGTGCCAGAAGTTCGGATAATCCAAATCAGTAACGTGGCTAGCATCGCCTCGGAACAGCATCGACTTTTCAAAGTTAAGCAGCTCAGGAGTTTTCTGACTGGTCTTCTTCCACCACGTATCAAAATGACGGCCTGACACTGCCTCTTCGCCAACACGTTGATCATAGAAGTCGAACAGTTCATCATCATCGATCAAGATGTCGCGACGACGCGATTTATGCTCTAGCTCTTCGACTTCTTGTAGAAGCTTACGGTTCTGCTTGAAGAAAGCGTGTTTGGTTTCCCACTCACCTTCTACTAATGCACTACGTACAAACAACTCACGGCTGACGGTGGCATCAATCGCGCCGTAGTTCACAAGGCGCTTAGGTACGATTGGGATTCCGTAAAGCATCACTTTTTCGTGTGCCATTACCGCTGCTTGTTTCTTCGACCAATGTGGTTCGCTGTAACTGCGTTTAATCAGGTGTTTCGCTAGCGGTTCAATCCATTCAGGTTGAATCTTCGCGATAACACGGCCCCAAAGTTTTGAGGTTTCTACCAGCTCCGCAGACATGATCCACTTAGGCTGTTTCTTAAATAGGCCAGACGCAGGGAAGATGTGGAAGCGTGCATTACGTGCACCTTGATACTCATTCTTCTCTTGGTCTTTCATACCGATGTGCGAAAGCAGACCTGATAGCAGTGACATGTGAATGCCATCGTAGCTGCCCGGTTCTGTATTCAACTTAGTATCTAGCTCACGCATTGCTTGGTGAATTTGGAAGTACACATCTTGCCATTCACGGATACGTAAATAGTTGAGGTAATCTTGCTTACACTGTTTGCGGAACTGGTTACTCGACAATGCTTTTTGCTGCTGCTTGATGTAATCCCATAAGTTCACAAACGTGATGAAGTCAGACTCTTTATCGAAGAAACGCTTGTGCTTGTCATCAGACGATTGTTGCTTATCTGATGGACGCTCACGCGGATCTTGAATCGACAACGCAGACGCGATCACCATCACTTCGTGTAGGCATCGGTTACGTGGCGCTTCAATTACCATACGCGCTAAACGTGGATCGATAGGCAGTTTTGCCAGCTTACGACCAATCGCGGTTAGCTTCTTCTTGTCGTCGCCGTGGTTCTTGTTTTTGTTCGCTGACGGTTCAACGGTGGCGATCGCACCAAGCTCTTCAAGCAGCCTTACACCGTCTTGAATGTTGCGCTTATCGGGCGCTTCAACAAATGGGAACGCTTGAATATCGCCTAGGCCTAGCGCTGTCATCTGAAGGATAACCGATGCTAGGTTAGTACGAAGAATCTCTGGGTCAGTAAACTCTGGGCGTGACTCGAAATCTTCCTCAGAGTACAAACGAATACAGATACCTTCTGCAACACGACCACAACGACCTTTACGCTGGTTTGCACTCGCTTGAGACACTGGCTCAATCGGTAGACGTTGTACTTTAGTACGATAGCTGTAGCGGCTAATACGCGCCGTACCCGGGTCGATAACATACTTGATGCCCGGAACGGTTAACGAGGTTTCTGCCACGTTGGTTGCCAGAACGATGCGTCGACCAGTATGAGACTGGAAGATACGGTTCTGCTCACCCGCCGATAGACGCGCGTAAAGCGGGACAATTTCGGTATCACGAAGGTTGCGTTTACTTAATGCATCTGCGGTATCACGAATTTCTCGCTCACCGTTCATGAAGATCAAGATATCGCCAAGGCCTTCATCACACAGCTCATCAACGGCTTCAAAGATGCCTTCGATTTGGTCGCGGTCTGAATCACTTTCATCACCACCTAATGGGCGGTAACGCGTATCAACTGGGTAAGTACGACCAGACACTTCAATGATCGGTGCATTGTTAAAGTGCTTAGAGAAACGCTCTGGATCGATGGTTGCCGACGTGATGATCACTTTCAGATCAGGACGCTTTGGCAGTAACTCTTTCAGGTAACCCATGATGAAATCGATGTTCAGGCTACGTTCGTGCGCTTCATCGATAATGATGGTGTCGTACTGATTTAAGAAACGGTCGTGTTGAATCTCCGCCAGTAGAATACCGTCGGTCATCAGTTTGATTTGGGTATTGTCAGAAATCTGGTCGTTGAATCGAACCTTATAACCAACGAACTCACCCAGCTGTGTTTCCATCTCTTCAGCAATACGGTTCGCAACCGAACGCGCCGCAAGACGACGGGGCTGAGTGTGACCAATTAAGCCAAAGCGGCCGCGGCCAAGCTCAGAACAGATTTTTGGTAGCTGAGTGGTTTTACCCGAACCCGTTTCACCCGCCACGATAACCACTTGGTTTTCAGCGATGGCTTTCGCGATGTCTTCGCGCTTTTGGCTAACCGGGAGAATTTCTGGGTATTCAATCGTTGGTTTCTGTGCCGCACGCTGAGTTGCCGTCATCATCGACTTAGCAATGTCTAACGCAATCTCATCAAAGACAGCGTGCTTAGCTTGTTCGTTCTTAATTTTGCTCGCACCAGCAATTCGCTTACTCAAACGGAAGCGATCGCGTATCATACATTCGTTGAGCGCTTTACGAAGAGAGGCTGGGCTATTCTGAGATGATTTGTTGTTTGTCGCTGATTGATCAGCTTTTTTGGTATTTGATTGTTCAGCAGACTTTTTCGATGCAGCTTGGTTTGGCTTGGCTTTGCTCTGTGAAGAACTTGGCTGTGCTGCATTCTTGTTGTTATCTGCTTTTTCCGGAGACGAAGTCAAAGCGTGTCCTATTCTTGTACTTATTAAACTCGCGCGATTATATCACAAGTCTCAAACAAAAAAGCCTGACAGCAAAGGGAAAACCTTTAGCTATCAGGCTGATTAATCTCGCTAACACTCGCAGGAGCTATGAAAGCGCGGTCAAATGTAATTCGTACTTAGTCAACTCTGGTTTAAAGCTAACGTTAAAAACTGCGCTTAAAACTCATATTGGAAGTAGACCGTGTTGTAGTTACTGCCGCCTTTGATACGACCATACTGAGAGGATTTTTCAAAGATCGCAGAACGATGATGCAATGAATAACCGAACCATAAGTTGTTCAAGTCATTCTTACCAATCAAGTCGCCAACGTTGACATCGAATGAGAAGTCTAAGTAGTTCAATAGATGGCTTGCGGTGTAACCTTTACGGTCCATCTCAGAGCCTTCGATATAGGTAATCGAATCGATGTAAGACATACCTTCTGCCACACCAACACGCCACTGAGTTGGCCAATCAAAGGTGTAGTACGCCTTGATTGCGATAATGTATTCGGTGCTGCTCGATTGAACGTCTGAACTCCAGTGGTGCGCAATACCTGGGGTTAAATAGATATCCAGTGGCAAACCGAAGATCTCATCGGTTAACGGGTGTCCATAGAAGAACGAGGTCAACTGGTTGTTGTATTCGTCTTTCTCTCGATTGAACTTCATGATGTCGCCAATATTGGATGGCGTTCCCCAGCCGTGTGCGACACGTAAGTACGGCGCATTGCTCAGTTTAGGTTTTGGCGCTTTCTCTTTGTCGTTAAAGAAACCAAAGCCAAGGTACAATTCCCCCTGATAACGGTCTTCAACAATCGAAGAATCGTAAGCGTTATCGTCCAATCGAGTCACACTGGTTGAACCCAATAAGTACAAGTTAGAAACCACATGGTAACGCGTTTCAACACCAACATTTAAGTCAACACCAGCACCAATGGTTTCATTAGATGCGGAGTAATACCCACTGTTGAAATCAGCACTTTTATAACGCAGCGTCGCGCTCGGGTAAAACTCCCAATCTCCAGTTTCATACTTGGCTTTAGCTCGTAAGTTACCGTGGAAGTTGTATTCACTGTCGCTCATTAACTCCGTCTCGACAGACCAAGAATCATCAAGTTGGTAGGTCAGTTGAGCACCAAAGTCCGCCGTATCGCCTTCAATCGCGTTCTGCTCAGATGCAGGAATATCAATAAAGCGCATGCGAGAGATAGCATTGAAAGACCACTTCTCATCGTCAGTTTGATAGAGGTATGCCCCCATCTCAGTACCGTCAATAAACACATAATCGTTCTTGAAAAACAGCATCGGTACGAATGAGCTAACCGATTGGTCGCCACCAGACGTGTCATAAGGGATGCTTGCTGTACGGAACATTGCAGCGATGCCCCACTCTTGCTCTTCAGCGGCCCACGCATTAGCACTTACGAAAATGCCACTTAGGAAAGCGCTACCTAGTAAAACCAATCCAGATGAAGGAAGAGTCGGTAAATATTTGAGCTTCATTCTTGTGTAATTACTCTTTGAAAAAATATTGTGTTACTGATTAGACATTTATTAACCATGACGGCTAACTATTTTTAGGTTTGCTCGGCATTGACCGTTACAATGTAGAATATTCTCGGTTAAATGAAAGTATTGTGAAAGTCTCCGAATTACAAAACATTATAGATCACTTACCCAAAGATTCCGATCCAGATATTGTTATGGGTGAGGCGTGGTTGCCTGAGCGTTTGGTGGATACCAACCTAGACGGTGACATGCTATTTCTTGAATTCGATAATGCCCCTGAAGACAATCAAGGGGATGAAGAAGGCCGTGGCTTTGTTGAGCACGAGATTGCTATGATTCGAGAAAAGCTCGAACTGTTATTAGACGAGCCTTCCGATACCAAGACCAAAGCCGATGCCCTTTTGGCAATATTTCTAATGGGCCATGAACTTTCTAGCTCAGAAGTTATCGAAGTTCTTGAATCAACAGAATCTGAAATGGCAGAGCACGAGATTGCAGAGTTTAAAACAACAGAATCTGACTCAGTAGAACTTGAAGCATCAACGCTTGAAACCACAAAGCCAGACACAAATAAGATCGAAACAAAAGAACACCACGACGACTAGCCACCAACGATTTTAGGTACCGTATTGAAACCCTCTACGACATCATCTCTTCCCCTGTTACTCGCCGGACCCATTTTAAGAAAAACCACCGCGACTGAAGTGGTACTTTGGTTAGCCACCAGCTCGCCTCTTACAGGCAGAGCCGAGCTTCATACTCAAGAAATAGACGATTCTGAAGCAGCACAAGACCAGCCGTTTTATACCTCATCGCTTGAAGAACATGATTCGATTCAAATCGGTACACATGCGTGGATAACGCTAATTCGCTTACAAGGTGAGTTTCCGACTAATACGCTGCTTGAATATGACATTCACACAGAGTCAGGTTCACTAAAAGAGCTCGCCCCTCACCTTGTTTACAACGGTAAATCTCGCGTTGAGTTTAAGATATCGACCTCAGCTGATTACATTCTTCATGGCTCTTGCCGCAACCCGCATCATCCAAGCAAAGACAGCTTAGTTGCAGCCGATAACAAGATGGCCGATCAAACCGTCGCTGAAAGACCCGACATGCTGATGATGAGCGGCGATCAGATCTACGCCGACCATGTGGCAGGCTCAACACTTGATGCTATTCAACAAGTGATTCACCTGCTTGGCCTTGTAGGCGAAAGCTTACCGACTGACTCGCAAATTAAACAAATCAACAACAGTGACGCTCTGTATAACAGTGAATACCACTTATACCAGCGTCATCACTATTTGCCGCACCACACAGCTTCAGAATCGATGATCGATAAGTTATTCCCGAACCGTGGCGTGCCGATTTTTAGCTCTACCGATTGTGAAAACCACTTGGTCACGCTGTCTGAGTTTATCGCGATGTACTTATTGGTTTGGTCTCCGACACTGTGGCAATGCGTCAATCGAGAGCGTTTAATTGAGAATAACTTCACTCAAGGTGGACGCCAATTAACACCGACTGAGCAGCAACAATGGCGTGATGAAAGCGTCATCATGGATGATTTCATTGCTGGCTTACCGCAAGTGCAACGTCTGTTCGCGCATATTCCAACGTACATGATCTTTGATGATCACGATGTGACGGATGATTGGAACCTTACCGTGGGTTGGGAGCATGCCGTCGACCAAAACCAGTTCGCGACCCAAGTCATTGGTAACGGCCTTGCGGCTTACTGGATGTGTCAAGGTTGGGGTAACAAACCGGAGAGCTTCGATGAAACGTTTATCGAGCAAGCAAAACAGCTTTTTGTCGCTCAACCGCTCATTACTAAACAACCGCGCATTAGTAAACAAACTCATAATGAAGCCGGCAATGCAGCGACTACTCACTCTATTGGCAACATCGAGCCAGACAAGCATCAAGCCTTTATTGAGATGCTGAGTCGCTTTGAAGAGTGGCATTACACAATAGATACCTCACCCAAAGTCATTGTGTTGGATACTCGTACGCGTCGTTGGCGTTCAGAGTCACGCATGAACAAGCCTTCAGGTTTAATGGACTGGGAAGCCTTGATTGAGTTTCAACATCAGTTAATGAATCAAGATAAAGTGGTGATCGTTTCTGCTGCACCGATGTTTGGCGTGAAGTTTATTGAAACACTGCAAAAGATGGCGACCACAATCGGCAAGCCATTAGTGATTGACGCTGAAAACTGGATGGCACATCCGGGCAGTGCTAATACGCTGATTAGCATCTTTACACATACCAAAACACCAACCAACTTTGTGGTACTTTCTGGTGACGTTCACTACTCCTTCGCTTATGACATCAAGCTTAGGTATCGTCGCAACAGCCCGAACATCTATCAAATCACCTGCAGTGGTATTAAAAATCAGTTCCCTGCTCCGCTGCTTAAATTCTGCGATGTATGGGACCGCCTGTTATACAGCCCTCGCTCAGTTTTGAACTACTTCACTAAGCGTAAACGCTTGAAGATCGAAAAGCGAAGCCCTGACAATCAGACCTTCTATCGCCTTTCAAACCGCAGTGCGATTGGAGAATTGAGGCTAGACACTGATGGGAAACCGCAATCGATCACGACACTCAGTGGCGACGGTAAAATTACCCGTTTCCCAGAGCCCGATTGATAAAATGCTCCTTATCGCTCGCGTATCCGTAATGTCAGTTTTTAGTAAAGACGCTTGCGATCACACTCTGTAGACCCAATAGTTATGCTTATGGTTATAGTTGATAGCTATCAGCGTTACGGAACTCGATACAAATTTTAACTGGAGCTCGTTATGTTCAATTCTCTCACATCAATGTTTAAACAATTGATTGAAGGCCAGGACCTAAGCAAAAACCAAAGCACATCACCTAATATCGCCATCGCGAGTTTGTTGTGTGAAGTCGCGGGTGCCGACCATCAGATCAATGAATCAGAAAGAGTCGCTAAGCTACAGCTTCTGCAGCGTTTGCTGGATTTAGATGAAGAACAAGCAAAGGTACTGCTCGCGCAAGCAGAGCCGAAAGTAGAGCAATCAGTATCGCTGTATGACTTTACATCGCAACTCAGAGACCTATCTCAGCCAGTGCGAATCGACTTAATCAAAGCGATGTGGGAAGTAGCGCATGCCGACGGGGAAATTGACCCTATCGAAGATTCTGTGATCCGTAAAACAGCGGAGCTGCTCTACGTTGACCACAGTGACTTTATCAAGACTAAGCTGAACGTACTCGGTAAAAGCTAACCAAAGGCTCTCTACTAGCATTAAGCCTCTGTATTAGCGTAAGCGGTCGCCATGCATGATGCCTTTGAGCTCTAACGGCGTGCCCTTCTTAGTGACATAAAGGCCGCGCTGATTCGATACCAACACACTGCGCTTGCCTTGTGTTTGTTGAATGTATAAATGCTTGATATTGAATGTCTGCTTATCTTGGGCCTGATCCTGGTCTAATTGATAAAGGTAGTAATGATTCCCCCAGCGCAAGAACACACCAAACATTTGCTTGGTTTGAGCGACATTCCCATCCATGTCATAGCCAATGTACTGCATTTTGACTCGACCATTTTCCAATCGGAGCGAGATTCTCTCCCACCCGACCATCGGGTATTCTGCGGTGAATTTATAAGTACTTTTGGTTGCGAGCCCAGAAATTAAGCCTACATTTAGAATCACAAAAAGCGTCAACAAGATAGGCATCCAAAACTTACGATTCATATCGGCTATCCTCGCTCATCGTCATTGTCGTCATCACAAGAGAGCGATTTAAACTGATGGCTCATCTCTTTCCAGCGCCCGTTAGTCAAAGCAACGGCTTGAATGTTCTGACATCCAACGCCAATGCGATGTAGGTAGAGTGACTCAACACCGAGCTCTGACACAGTATTCAACTCGGTTAAGAGCTCTTGATCAAAATTCAAACTGTCGTGATAAACATCCATACCGCGATAGCTCGTCTTATCCATAAAAAAAGCAAACTGATAAAAAAGCATGAGAAGAAATCCGCTGACTAATATTCCTGAGATACGAGATCGATGACGCGCGACAAAATGCTGCACCTGACGCTGTTTATACGAGTCTGGTTGCTTCGTTAAGGCTGACTCACGTTCATTGTCACCACGCTCAGTACTCGAGCTCTTTGATACTAAGGGTTCTTTAAGCGCTTCAACTCGAGGCGATTCATATTGAGGTACTTCAACTTGAATAGCCGAGGTGGGTGTTGATAGGTAGCCACCAAGCTGTTGAGGTCTGCTAAAACTGTACCCTTCCTTTTGCACCGTTAAGATTTTGCAATCACACTGAAGCGAACCTAATGCTGTACGAATGTTCTTAACTGCAACATTAAGCGAACTGCCCGTCACCACCCTGCCCGGCCAACAATGCTCAAGCAAGAAGTCACGACCCACAGCTTTGGGGCTGTTCTTCACTAGGAACTCAAGAATCAAGGCTTCTGAGGGAGACAAAGTCACCCGCTTGTCCAAGTTCGAATCAATGAGTGTGTTGTTAATCATCTCGATACCCGAAGCGTCTAAGATGATTTTTTCAGGGCTACTGGCGTTCATTTCGGCGAGGTGTTCATAAATAAAAAGGTCATCAAAAAGGTGTTTGCTTGGTTATTCTAATGCCAAGCTATACATAGAAAAGAGTGGCGCGAAGTTTAACCAATAATTCAGTCAAATATAAGTTCGACGAGTAACAAGATGAAATAACGACAAGGTGAGTCAGTCACGTAAACTCACTCACCTTTAAACATAGCCAAGGTTTAACTCTAAACTTGCCATGGAATAGACAGGCCTGATCATCGCTTTTTGGTTTGGCTTCTCTTGTGCTATTTGTTTTGGGTGAACTAACGCTACCATCTAGCTCTGCCCAATCAAGGTCGAAACCTGCGATTTAATATTAATTAAAGCGCTTCTGACATTTATTAAGAATTAACATTCTTTTCATTCTGTTTGTGTTGATGTAAAAACCGATACCCACCACCTATTGAACAAGAGAAATACCAGTCAAATGTCTCTTATTACAGATTCAACTTTCCTCACTCAGCATTCGTGAAAACTGAATCCAATTCCCTATCAAATCTCATTATCAGGCCGTCATTTATTCGTTATCGTCAGATTGATTCTCTAATTGAGATGCTGATATACAATTAATTTCAAACCACATCAAAAAATCAAATTTTTCCTTTTTTATCAAAAACATAAAAACTGGCACAGTCATTGCTCTTTAAGTTTTACACGGCCTCAATTAATTACGGAAGATTATGATGATGAAATTAAAAACACTCCTCTTAACATCGGTCACATCAATGTCTCTCATCGCCTGCGGCGGTGGTGGTGGCGGGTCCGGCAGTTCTGGTGGCGGAGGTGGTGCAAGCGGCTCAACTGACAGCGCTGCGAGTCCTGCCGCAACAGCTGCCAATACGACTTTTGTTGATATTGCTGTACCGGACAGTTTTGAGTGGCGTGGAACGGCTTCGCGAACAATGAGCGTCATTGTCGTCAGTAGTTTTTCATACAAAGACGGTGAGCCGGCTCCAATTCGCGGTTCCCACATCATCAAACTATACAGCGTGACCTCAGACCAAACAGATTCTCAAGCCTTCTACTCTGGTATGTCGAACCGCGATGGTGAATTAGTGAGTGACTTTAGCATTCCAACCAACTGGGAAGGATTGGAAATCGTTGCTCAGGTGCGTGGTCAAGAGTGTAGAAGTACCGTTGACCTAGATAACGTCACTACTGATTTGCTAGTTTCTTGCGACATTGTTCTGGATTCTGACTAAGGATAGCTGCCATGAAAAATATTAAAAAATCTCTAATGGTGATGGGTTCAGTCGCTATGTGTTCTTTCTCGCAACAGACGTTTGCAGCTGCAACAGAAAACACAACAACCACTAACGGTGATGGCTCAATAACAGTGACTCAAAAGATCGATGCAAGTAGTACCTCACCACATTACATCGCGCCTTCTGGTTATGGTTTCGACATCTACAGCCGAGCAAACGAAGACTACTCTTGGCAACATAATTTAACGGTCCCTGATGGCGCACAGATTACCGCAGCGACACTCACTATTTACGCTTATGATGTTGATTCAGAAGCACACCACGGAGAAAACGGAGAATACGACAGTATCGCTGTTGACGGTTCTTTACTTACTCCCGGGTTCTTACAAGGTACCAACAATAACTGGTCGACAACCGTTTTTGACCTCCCTATCGCTTCACTTGACGACAGTCTTGTGAATGTAGACCTAGATATTGATGTGAATAACGACGGTTGGCTAACCACGCTGGATTACAGCCTTATCAGTGTTACTTATGTCACCATTGCTAATACCCCTCCTTCTACACCAACTCTAAGTCGCAGCACTGGACTCGGTGATAATGACGACTTGGTTGTGACAGTAACCGGTCCAACACCGGAAGACCCAGACGGTGATTCTGTAACTTATAGCTACCGTTGGTTTGTCGATGTAGGTCAAGGGTTCTATGTGGATGATGAGTTTGTCGGAAAAAATGACAACAGTAATGCCACGTTGCCGGCCAGTGAAACTGAAGTTGGAGAACTTTGGAAGGTTCAGGTCATCGCTATTGACCAGAATGGGCTGATCAGTGAAATCGCTGAGATTGCATGGCCTTCAATTGGGGATAGTGACGGTGATGGTGTATCAGATGCAAACGACTACGCACCAAACGATCCGACAATCGCTTTCTATAGCCGAACACCAACCAGTGGATGGTACACATTAGCCTACGAAGATTTATGGCCAAATGAGGGTGACTACGATCTGAATGACTTTGTTAGCCACTACGCATTAGGTGTTTATACAAACGCGAATAACCAAATAACTCGTTTTGATTACTACGGCCAAGCTATTGCTCGTGGAGCGGCTGAAGACAATGGTTTCGCTATTTCGTTAGCAGGGCTTGAAGACACGGATGTCACTTCACTGACCAAAACATACAACGGCTCTACCGCAGCGTTAACACCAGAGGCCGGTCACTCAGGCGAGTTGGTATTTGTTGTGATTGATAGTGTCGCGGCGATGCTGCCAAGTACAAGCACTTATAGCTTTTACAACACAGAGTCAGGTGATGCACGAAGCTTAATCGATTACAGTGTCTCGCTGGTGATTGATGGTTCAATTCCTGCGCTAAGCAATACGGATTTTAACCCGTTCATATACAAAGGCAACGCGAGAGGTAGAGAGATTCACTTGATGAACTATCCAAATACAGATGTAGCAGATACCGCAATATTCGGTGCTGGTGATGATGATACAGTAACAAGTGAAGGTGAATACTATCAAAACACGACTGGCCACCCATGGGCTCTAGATATCCCAGGCCAATGGTCTCACCCATACGAACGTATTGATACTTGTGAAGCATATGAACATCTAACCACGTGGGCAGAGTCTGGCGGTACACTTCAAACGGACTGGTTCACATCACCGACAGGGTCGAAGGTATGGTAAGTAACTCGAGCTTGGTCATTAAAAAATGAGTTAATCTTTAGAAATACCGATAAAAATTAAACCAAAAAGCCATCTACAAGTAGATGACTTTTCTATGTTCGGGTGTTCACTGCTGCTATCTAGAGCATCGTTAACGCCAACTTCGCGAGGTTATAAGCATCGACATAACCCGAGTGCTGACGACCTTCCCACTCAATATTTTTGGCTTCTTGAGCAGCGCGGTGACCAATGCGTTTGTCTTTCAAGCGATTCTGAACACGGTAAAGCGTTGCGATGTTTAAGAACTCGCTAAACGGAGGCTCGATGCCTTTTTCAATACACTCTTTGTGTAAGATAAGGTCGTCACGTCCCCACGCTGCGTAGATTTTTTTGGGACCACCAAAGTTCTTAATCATCGACTTGATGACAGACTCTAATGGGCGACCCTGCTTTTCGATTTTACGAGGTGTAATGCCCGTTAACTCGGCACAGAATAGAGAGACTTCGTCTTTCTCTGGCTTAACGTAGTATTGTGCTCGCTTCACGATAGTACCGGATGCTAGATCAATCTCAGCAAGACCAACTTCAATGATCTCTCCTGTTGTTCCCACACCGTCTTCGCTCCAACAGCACATTTCCAAATCGAAACACACCACTCGATTGTGATTCATACGTCGCCTAATTCTCTCGTCAAAAATTTCGTGAAATTGTACATGAGCCTAATAAAGAACTCGACCCCAGTTGCATCAAGTGCTCATTTAGCCTGCAATTGTGACTCGATTTCGGCCATTTGACTTACTTAGGTATAACATGCTGTCAGTTTTTTGAAGGAGCGCTTCAATGTCTTCATTAGTGCGGATGGTAGCCCCGATGCTTAGAGTGCAACTCAATAGCTGGCCAGAATGCTCGCAATGAGACTCACTCACCGTATCTAAAATACATTCTAAATAGCGAGACAATGAGTCATGTTCAGTGATGCTCGAAATGATACCGAACTCATCCCCTCCCATCCGGAATAGGTTATCTCCAGACTTCAAGCTCACTGAGATAACCTTAATCACATGAATAAGTAACGCATCACCGGCTGGGTGCCCAAACTTATCATTGATCTCTTTAAACTTATCAACATCAAACACTATTAAGCTAAACGGCTCATCGCTTTGTATCGATTGACCAAGCATCTTATTAAAAGCTCGGCGATTATAAATTTCCGTTAAACTGTCATGATTGGCAAGAAAGCGAAGTTCTTCTGTTCTTTCATCAATCATTCGATATAAGCGCTCTTTCTCTCGAATTTGCAGGTTCACAATATAAGCAAGCAGTAATGAGATAGTGGTACCAACTATGCCGATTCCCGCCAACACTAAGTAACCATTAAATGAAATACATGCATCTATCTTGATAGTCGATAATCCATTCACGGTTAGTTAATGTAATCGTCTTTGTAATGTGCTGCCCAGTTACCGCTTCATAACCATTGGTTTCGAACATTATCGGGGCATCTTCAGCTTCAAATCCGCTATCGGTAACACGCACATAAACGTCCATATCGCCGACAGTAGATGCCAGAAGTTTCTCAAAATAGTATGTGGTACGAACAACACCAATCACAACCCCTAACAAATTGTCCGTTTGACCATCAAACACAGGGTGGTAGACCAACATTCCGCTCTTAGGTGTGTTGCTGTCTAAACCGTCTTGCAACAGACGAACTTTGTCTGAAATATTCGCTTCACGTGTTTTTTTAATGTTATCAATGACCAGATTAAACCGCTCACGAGAAGAGTAAAAACCCAAAACACCGTTGTTCACTGGATCATTCGGATAAATATCTGTCGCGATAAATACGGGCTCGCCATCCAAGACATAACCATAAGTTTTTGGCCCATGTTTAGGGATAGTAAACATTCTATAGGATGGGTATTGAGCTTTCATTTTGGCGGTATGCTCGGCGATATCTTCTACCGCTACTTTTTGCATCCACTGCAATCCGATCAGGCTTTTCGAACCGTTAATCGTTTGCTGAGCAAATCGATCCCGACTATCGACATCATTAGAATAGAAAAAATTTGCACCGGAACCGATATAAGCGACATCGTTATCAATAAACGCTTTTAAACTGAGCGTTTGATGCTGAGCAAAGCTATCCAGATTCTCATTCAAAGACCTATTTTGATTCGCCGCAACCAAAACAAAACACAACACCGTCATCAAAAATGTGGCAAAAAAGACAACTAACGGCAAAGTTCGTTTCTTCAACCCTGTTATAGGGTCGGTAGTGTGGGGCATACAGCTTCCCATATGATGTTATTTTGAGTCGAAAGTATACACTGCCGGAATGCTAGGCTCTATTTATCTTTGACTCTCACAATGGGATAAAACTAACACTATTTACAACCCATGGACATTTACGGCTAATAAACCAACAAATCTCGATTAACTTTTAAGCTAACACACCAAAAACCCACTTGATTAAAAACATTAAATACCACTCTTAAGCCTTGAATATGCTAGTATCCATCCATATTTATAGCTTGAAAGTGACCGTTTCGGCTTAGTGCCAATGAGTTTCTTTCCAACCTGTATATTCCTTTGAACCGACGAATATACCGTTAAATCAATTTTAAAGAGAAATCACTATGATCGTTGATTTGAACCTAATCCCACAAACGTTTGATATGCTTCACGCAGGCCTAACTGCATCAAGCGTTTTACTACTGTTAATTGCCGTTTCTCGTAAAACCAAAGTGGTTGAGAAAGTCGTAGAAAAACCAGTAGAAAAGGTCGTTGAAGTTGAAAAGCCAGTTGAGAAAATTGTCGAAGTAGAGAAAGTAGTAGAAGTTGAACGTGTGATCGAAAAAGTAGTAGAAGTTGAATCTAAGCTTGCTACAGCACCAACAGACTCTGCAATGCAGCTACTGTCTATCATGCAGCAAGAAGCGCGCCTTATCGACTTCTTAAAAGAAGACCTAACGTCATTCTCTGATGAAGAAGTTGGCGCAGCAGCTCGTGTTATTCACACTGGCGGTCAAAAAGTATTGGCTGATTACGTAACGCTGTCTCACATCCGCACTGAAGATGAAGAAACACGTATCACTATCGCTGAAGGTTTCAACCCTCAAGAAATTCGCCTAACTGGCAACGTAACGGGCAATGCACCATTCAACGGCACACTAGTTCACAAAGGTTGGAAAGCAACTGACATGAACCTGCCTAAGCTTGCTGAAAACTACGATGCATCTGTAATTGCACCGGCAGAGGTGGAGCTATAATGGAACACCAAAGTCATTCAGCTCAAGAGCCATCTTCTCAAGAGCAAAACCAGGTACCCAAGTTCAGTGTTGGTATCGATTTAGGTACTACACATTGCGTTTTGTCTTACATAGACACAAGCAATGAAGACGCTCGCGTAGAGGTGATGCAAATCCCTCAACTGACGGCGCCAGGTACAGTAGAAACTCGCAGCCAACTTGGCTCGTTCCTATACCAACCGCACGAACATGAAATGAATGCGGGCTCTCGCGTTCTTCCTTGGTCTTCAGAGCCAAAAGCGCTAGTGGGTGCAATTGCTCGTAACCTTGGTTCTAAAACCCCTATCCGTTTGGTAGCAAGTGCAAAATCTTGGTTATGCCACGGTGGTGTTAACCGTCGCGATGCTTTCCTTCCTGCAGGCAGCCCTGAAGAAGTTGAAAAGGTATCTCCGCTTAAGACAACTGAATTGTACCTTGAGCATCTTAAAGACGCATGGAACCACGCAAACCCAGAACACAAACTGGCAGACCAAGATGTAACGATCACGGTTCCAGCTTCGTTTGATCCTGCGGCTCGTGACCTAACAGCAGAAGCTGCACGTAATGTTGGTTTCACTCACCTAACGCTTCTAGAAGAGCCCCAAGCGGCTCTTTATAGCTGGATTGATAACAGCAACGACACATGGCGTGATGAAGTGAACGTTGGTGACATCGTTCTTGTTGTCGATATCGGTGGTGGTACAACCGACCTTTCGTTAGTTGAAGTAACACAAGATGACGGTAACCTAAGCCTGAACCGTATCGCAGTAGGTGAACATATCCTACTTGGCGGCGACAACATGGACTTAGCACTGGCTTACCGCTTGAAGATGAAACTGGCGCAAGAAGGCAAAGAACTGGCTCCTTGGCAGGTTCAAGCTATGACTCACGCATGTCGTGATGCGAAAGAAGCACTACTAAACGATGCTGAACTGCAATCTGTGCCTATCGTTGTTCCAAGCCGTGGTTCTAAACTGCTTGGCGCAACACTGAAAACAGAACTGACTCAGCAAGAAGTACAACAAACATTGGTTGATGGCTTCTTCCCTAAAGTTGCTGTGACTGAACACCCAGTTCAAAAGACGCGTGGCGCATTGACTCAAATAGGTCTGCCTTACGCTCAAGATGCGGGTATTACTCGTCACATTGCCGCTTTCCTTTCTAAGCAAGCCAATGCGCTTTCTGGAAATAGCGAAACGGCTCAGCAAGACTTCAACCCATTTGCAAACATGCCCGGTATGCCAGGTGCAGAAGCGCCAGCGGCAGACTTCATCAAGCCAACAGCAATCCTGTTCAATGGTGGTGTTCTAAAATCTAATCTACTTGCTGATCGCCTTTCAGACACGATCAATGAATGGTTGATTAACGCTGACGCTGAATTTGCGAAGCAACTTTCAGGTTTGGATCTAGACCTTGCGGTTGCAAGTGGTGCTTCTTACTACGGCGCAGTACGTCGTGGTCAAGGTGTTCGTATCCGTGGCGGTATTGCATCTTCTTACTACGTAGGAATCGAGAGCGCGATGCCAGCAATCCCAGGTATGGCTCCTCCAATGGAAGCACTATGTGTTGCACCGTTTGGTATGGAAGAAGGCTCAAGCGTTCAAGTACCTAGCCAAGAGTTCGGTCTAGTGATTGGTCAGCCAGTACACTTCCAATTCTTCGGTTCAACAACTCGCCGTGAAGATGAAGCAGGTACTCACCTTGATCACTGGGCACCAGAAGAGCTCGATGAACTTCCTGAAATCCAAGTGACACTGCCTGTTTCTGAAGGCCGTCGCGAAGGTGAAGTGGTTCCGGTGACTTTGGCTTCTCGCGTTACTGAGCTAGGTACCTTATACCTAGAAGCTATTGCTACTGACAACGGTCAGAAGTGGCACGTTGAGTTCGATGTTCGTGAAGACTCGAATAACGACTCAAACGAACAAGCATAATGAATCAACGGCACCTTAGCGGGTGCCGTTACTTTATCAATGCATTTCTCAATCTAGTCCTGCCTGTTTCTCAGGAATGACGTTTACGAATAACAACAATAAGACCAAAGCTATCAAAAAACTGGTCATCACTCTGGAAGAATAAGGTTTTGTATGGCAACTCCTCGTTTTTTAGTCGGCATTGACTTAGGTACAACCAATACGGTTGTCGCTTACTGTGAAATCAACGACGACCTACAACATGCTCCTGTTTCTCTTTTCGATATTGACCAACTCATCGGCCCCGGTGAAGTGGTTCGCAAGCCCCTACTTCCATCCTTTCGTTACCACCCTGCACAAGGTCAAATATCCCCTTCAGACCTGACTATGCCGTGGGAGCCAAGTCCAGTTGAAGGCGATATTAAGAACGTTATCGTCGGTGAATGGGCGCGTGAATTGGGCGCTAAGGTTGAAGGTCGCCAAGTGTCGAGTGCTAAAAGCTGGTTATCACACCAAGCGGTTGACCGTAACTCAGACATTCTCCCTTGGGCAGGCGCCGCTGATGTCGATAAAGTATCGCCAGTTGTGGCGAGTGCAAGCTACCTGAATCACATTCGCCAAGCATGGAACTACCGCAACCCAAGCAACAAACTTGAAGACCAAGATGTTGTAGTGACGGTTCCGGCTTCATTCGATGAAACAGCACGTAAGCTGACACTCGAAGCCGCAGAGCTAGCCGGTTTAGGCAAGAGCCTCTTACTCGAAGAGCCACAAGCAGTTTGTTACGACTGGTATGCACGCCACCAGCAAACGGCTGCGGAAGAACTCCAAAAGATCCCGCTTATTCTAGTGTGTGATGTTGGTGGTGGTACCACCGACTTGAGCTTAATTGAAGCCAAATTCGATGCAAATAGCGATTCGAGCAATGGCGGAAGTAACGAGCTAACACTCGACCGTATCGGCGTTGGTGAACACTTGATGCTCGGTGGTGACAACCTCGACTTAGCACTTGCTCACCTTGCTGAGCAACGCTTCAATCAAAACAAAAAGCTGAATGCCTCTAGCCTAACCAAACTGATTCAGCAGACTCGCGCTGCAAAAGAGAGCCTGCTTTCTGCCAATGCACCAGATGATGTGAAGATCACCATGCTAGGTAGCGGTTCTAAACTACTTGGCGGAACTAAGAGTATTGGCTTAACCAAACAAGAAGTTCATCAAATCGCATTGGAAGGCTTCTTCCCACTGTCAGAGTTTACTAAAACACCAGACAAACGTCGCAGCGCCGTGGTTGAATTCGGCCTGCCTTACGTTGCCGACCCAGCGGTGAGTAAGCACGTTGCAGAATTCCTAACTACGCATCAACAAGTGTCTAAAGCCGCATTGGAAAACTCAGATTCTATTGAGTTCGATGACACCAAACCGGCAATTCCTGTGGGAGTGTTGCTTAACGGTGGTGTGTTCAATAGTGAGCTTGTGACTGAACGTATTACTCAACTTCTGGGTAACTGGAACGGCTCTCCAATCACAGTATTAGATAACCCTCATCCCGATTGGTCTGTTGCGTTAGGCGCGGTTGCCTTTGGTAAAGCTCGCCGTGGCGCGCAGCTAAAAATCGGTGGTGGTGCTGCTCGTTCTTACTTCTTGCATCTACAAGAGAAGAACAAGATGGGTAAAGCGCTTTGTCTACTTGCCAAAGGTACCGAAGAAGGCCAAGAGATCCGCTTAAACAGCCGTCGTTTCTCTCTGACATTAGGCGAGCCGGTTCGTTTTAACCTACTGACTTCAACACATGATCAAATAGCTCACGACACCGCAATTCAAAACGGCGTGATGGTCAATGTGGATGCCGATTTGTTCTCTCCTCTTCCACCTTATATTTCGACCTTGGAAGGCTCAGGTACTGCAGAGCTTCAAGCCAACCAAAAAGAGCGTGTTGAAGTACTGCTCGCTTGTCAGTTAACCGAAGTCGGCACATTGAAAATGGAGTGTGTGAGTATAGAAGATGACTCTAAGCGTTGGTTGCTTGAGTTTGAAGTAAGAAACAAGCAAGGCGATGAATCTGATACCTCCGCGCTTCACCCAAGATTGGAAGAGTGTAAGGAGTTGATTTCTCGCCTGTACAGCGGCAACAAGAAGAGTGCTGAATCGAAAGAGATCAAAACACTATCGAAAGATCTTGAGAAGCGACTAGGTAAACGCGATGAATGGGACTTCACGACCCTTCGTCATCTATTTGATACCTTCTCATTAGGTCGTAAACGTCGTCGCCGCTCAGAAGCACACGAGAAGAACTGGCTACGTTTGGCGGGATACTCGCTACGTCCTGGCTTTGGCGATCCGACTGACTCATGGCGTATCGAACAGATTTGGGGCCTTTACCAACAGAACATTCAGTTCAAGAACCACCAAGGCTGGACAGACTGGTGGGTATTCTGGCGTCGTGTCGCTGGTGGGCTAAACCAAGAGCAGCAAGAGAGTATCTTGGCTGACATCGCTAAATACCTTCACCCAGGTGCAATGAAGAACCCTAAGACAGCCAAAGATGCGCAAGATAATGGTTATGAAGCCATGGTCCGTTTAGCGGCGTCACTTGAGCAACTTGAGGTTGAAGACAAAGTGCTGCTGGCAAGTTGGTTCTTAAGCAAAGCGATCAACCATAACCAATTTGAACAGGCTCACTGGTGGGCGCTAGGACGATTAGCATCAAGAACGCCTTTGTATGGCAGCCAACACAGCGTAATTCCTAGAGAGCAAGCTGAACAGTGGTTACCAAAACTGCTTGAACAGAACTGGCAGAAAGAGCAGATGATCGCCTTCGCAGCGGTGATGATTTGTCGAAAAACCGGTGACCGTCAGTTTGATATCTCTGACGACTATCGCAATCAAGTGATTGAGAAGCTTAAGCAAAGCAAGGTACCTGACTCATGGTTAACACTAGTGAGTGAAGTGACTGAGCTTTCTGAGAGTGAATCTAAGCGTGTGTTTGGTGATGCGTTACCAAGCGGATTAAGCCTAATCAATAACTAGGTTTGAAAACGATTAGCTTTCGTTGCTAATGGTAAAGAAGCTAGCAAGAAAAGAAAAAGCCACTTTCGATTCGTTGAAAGTGGCTTTTTTATTGGTGGCTTAAGGCTGGTATGTGTAATCGACTTATAGCTTTTTGGTTAAGAGCCTTAGCCGTGTTGCAGTTCATCATTGTTAATGTTTGGCTCCAGTTGGGTTGATAGGAAAATCCGTATTTTCATAAATGTCAGATAGTTTTTTCGGTTTATTCTCTTTTGCTCCTTTGTTCGATTGATTATGAGTTTCGCTTAAAAGCCATTCCTCATGCATTTTTGCTGAATCCAAAAACTCTGGATCCTCCATTGCTTCCTTGCGAAGTTTATTTACACGTTCGAGAGTATCCCAAATCATAATACTTCACCTCCACTAAGGCAGTAATATAAAGATAGCTCAACCCCATGAAACTTCAACTAACCCAATGAGATAGCGATCTCAATTTCGTAATTCACTCGCTTTAAATGAGTGGATATGGTCACCTTTAGTTGGGCTCAAATAGTGGGTCTTTCCCCATGATCTTCGAAGATCATTAGGCACAAAAAAAGCGAGCTCGATGCTCTAATGCCGTTCACTTAAGAGTGAACGGCATTTTTGTTCTTAGCATACCGTT
>NZ_JBFSUX010000053.1:0-36559 GCF_041467595.1 Vibrio sp. 10N.247.311.13
CAGCTGATGCTGTTGGCTTAGTAGAAATACTGTCAACGTATTTTAGGACGAGACACAAAGCGGATGCTTCTTTCAAACATCCACTCTATAAAACGTGAGCTTATAGCTCTTCGTTTTCTTCTTCTTTCTCTACGTCTTTCTCTTCAAGAACAGCTGGAGTCAGTAGTAACTCACGAAGTTTAGTATCGATCTCTAGAGCAACTTCTGGGTTTTCACGTAGGTATTTACCAGCGTTAGCTTTACCTTGGCCGATCTTATCGCCTTTGTAGCTGTACCAAGCGCCTGCTTTTTCTACTAGCTTATTCTTAACACCTAAGTCGATAAGCTCACCTTCGCGGTTGAAGCCTTTACCGTAAAGGATTTGAGTCTCAGCTTGTTTGAATGGTGCAGCAATCTTGTTCTTAACGACCTTGATACGAGTTTCGTTACCAACAACTTCATCACCATCTTTAATCGCACCAGTACGGCGAATATCAAGACGAACAGATGCGTAGAACTTAAGTGCGTTACCACCTGTTGTTGTTTCTGGGTTACCGAACATCACACCAATTTTCATACGAATTTGGTTAATGAAGATAGCCATACAGTTAGACTGCTTAAGGTTACCCGTCAGCTTACGCATTGCTTGAGAAAGCATACGAGCCTGAAGACCCATGTGGCTGTCGCCCATTTCGCCTTCGATTTCTGCCTTTGGTGTTAGGGCTGCTACTGAGTCAATAACAAGAACGTCGATTGCACCTGAACGAGCCAGTGCATCACAGATTTCCAGCGCTTGCTCACCAGTATCTGGTTGAGAAACAAGAAGTGCATCGATATCAACACCAAGCTTTTGAGCGTAGATAGGGTCTAGTGCGTGCTCCGCATCAACGAATGCACACGTCTTTCCCACTTTCTGTGCTGCAGCAATAAGCTCAAGCGTTAGCGTTGTTTTACCTGATGATTCTGGACCGTAAACTTCTACGATACGTCCCATCGGTAGGCCACCAGCACCTAGTGCGATATCTAGAGATAGAGAACCTGTAGAAATAGTTTCTACGTCCATTGTGCGGTTATCACCAAGACGCATGATAGAACCTTTACCAAATTGCTTTTCAATCTGACCAAGGGCTGCGGCTAACGCTTTTTGTTTATTCTCGTCCATTTCTATCTCCACATAATCGGTTGTCTCAACAAGCGATCTAGAATCTATTTCTAACCCACATAGGGGTGACTAATTGGCTTTCATTATACTGTTGATTCATACAGTGTCTATACCTGTATGAAAATAATTTGTACAAATGTTACTTACCTTCCATTGATAGGTAATCATAAATAACTTGCAGGGCATGGTGCGTGGCTTGTTGGCGTACTTGTGATCTGTCGCCTGTAAATACATGCGTTTCTACTTTATCCCAGCCATTTAGCGCTTTCCACGCGAAGCATACTGTACCAACAGGCTTATCTTCGGTCGCGCCACCTGGGCCAGCGATGCCACTGATTGATACAGAGATCGTCCCGTTTGAATGTTGCAATGCCCCGCTCGCCATTTCTATTACGACAGGCTCACTCACGGCGCCGAACTCCATTAAGGTTTTAAACTGTACACCGATCATCTCTTGTTTGGCTTCATTGCTGTACGTAACAAAAGCGCGATCAAACCATCCAGAGCTGCCCGCAATATCGGTGACTGCACTCGCGACACCTCCGCCAGTGCAAGATTCAGCCGTCACTAACACGTGTTTGTGTTTAGCGAGTAAATGTCCAAGCTGCTCACTAAGGTCTTGAGTCATCTGCATCATCTGCTTCCCTTTATTTACTGTCATATCATTTGGATTCGCATCTTTTCGCATCAGCCGCTTTTCGCACGAAACGCTTTCACGTATCCTAAGCCGCAATAGAAATAAACGAAAGAAGTTAACTGTGAAAGCCGATCAAAAACATACTCCCATGATGCAGCAGTATCTAAAACTGAAAGCAGAAAACCCAGAAATTCTGCTGTTCTACCGCATGGGCGATTTCTACGAGCTTTTCTACGATGACGCTAAAAAAGCCTCTCAACTCCTCGATATTTCACTGACTAAGCGTGGCTCATCAAATGGTGAACCGATTCCGATGGCAGGTGTTCCATACCATGCGGTTGAAGGATACCTTGCAAAGTTAGTGCAACTTGGTGAGTCCGTAGCAATTTGTGAACAGATTGGTAATCCAGCACTTTCAAAAGGCCCTGTTGAGCGCGCAGTAGTGCGTATCGTGACACCGGGTACCGTAACCGACGAAGCCTTGCTTTCTGAACGCGTTGATAACCTAATTGCAGCCATTTATCACCACAACGGTAAATTCGGTTATGCGACACTTGATATTACCTCTGGCCGATTCCAACTTTGCGAGCCAGAAACAGAAGAAGCGATGGCCGCTGAGCTACAAAGAACCTCTCCGCGTGAGCTGCTGTTCCCTGAAGATTTCGAACCCGTCGATTTAATGGCAAGCCGTAATGGCAACCGCCGCCGCCCTGTATGGGAATTTGAATTAGACACCGCTAAGCAGCAATTGAATAAGCAGTTTGGTACTCGCGATCTGGTTGGCTTTGGCGTAGAAAGCGCGAAACTGGGTCTATGTGCGGCTGGTTGTTTGATCCAATACGTGAAAGATACCCAACGTACTGCCCTCCCTCATATCCGTTCACTCACGATGGATAAACAAGATCACTCGGTGATCCTTGATGCTGCAACTCGTCGTAATTTGGAGATCACGCAAAATCTTGGGGGTGGTACTGATAACACCCTTGCCGAAGTACTTGATCACACTGCGACAGCAATGGGTAGCCGTATGCTTAAGCGTTGGTTACATCAACCAATGCGCAATATATCTGCACTCGATCAGCGCTTAGATGCAATTGGTGAAATGAAAGATTTGGCTCTATTCACAGAACTACAGCCAACCTTAAAACAGATTGGTGATATCGAACGTATTCTCGCTCGATTAGCACTTCGCTCTGCTCGCCCTCGCGATATGGCGCGTCTTCGCCAAGCAATGGAATATTTGCCAGAGCTTGCTGAAACACTGACGCAACTGAAGCACCCATACCTAACTCAACTTGCTCAATATGCTTCTCCTGTGGATGAGGTTTCTGAGCTGCTTGAACGTGCAATCAAAGAGAACCCACCGGTGGTTATCCGTGACGGTGGTGTGATTGCAGAAGGCTACAATGCCGAGTTAGACGAATGGCGCGACCTTGCAGCAGGCGCAACTGAATTTCTTGATAAGCTTGAGCAAGAAGAGCGTGAACGTCATGGCATCGACACGCTAAAAGTTGGCTACAACAACGTACATGGTTTCTTCATTCAAGTAAGCCGTGGGCAAAGCCATCTTGTGCCGCCACACTATGTTCGTCGTCAAACGCTGAAAAATGCTGAGCGTTACATCATTCCTGAGCTAAAAGAGCACGAAGACAAAGTACTTAACTCTAAGTCGAAAGCACTCGCTATCGAGAAACAGCTGTGGGAAGAGTTGTTTGACTTACTACTGCCGTATCTAGAGCGCCTACAAAATATCGCCTCTTCAGTATCTCAGCTTGATGTTCTACAGAACTTGGCTGAGCGTGCAGATACCCTTGATTACTGTCGTCCAACCATGACAGAGTCTGCTGGCGTACAAATTCAGGCCGGTCGTCACCCTGTTGTTGAACAAGTGATGGACGAACCTTTCATTGCTAACCCTATCGACCTGAATGATCAACGTAAGATGCTGATCATCACGGGTCCCAACATGGGTGGTAAATCGACCTACATGCGCCAAACGGCACTCATCGCATTGATGGCTCATATCGGTTGTTATGTTCCTGCAGAAAGCGCAACCATCGGCTCTATCGACCGTATCTTTACGCGTATTGGCGCATCCGATGATTTGGCTTCTGGCCGTTCAACCTTCATGGTTGAGATGACAGAAACCGCAAATATCCTGCACAATGCAACACCAAACAGCCTTGTGCTAATGGATGAAATCGGTCGTGGTACCAGTACTTACGATGGCCTGTCTCTGGCTTGGGCAAGTGCAGAGTGGCTAGCCAATCAAATCAATGCGATGACACTGTTTGCAACGCACTACTTTGAGCTAACTGAACTACCTAACCAACTTCCAACTTTAGCAAACGTACACTTAGATGCGGTTGAGCATGGTGATAGCATTGCCTTTATGCACGCAGTTCAAGAAGGTGCTGCAAGTAAATCTTATGGTCTAGCGGTTGCAGGTTTAGCTGGCGTACCGAAAGCAGTGATCAAGAATGCTCGTGCGAAGCTGACTCAGTTAGAAGCGTTAAGTATGGAGTCGCCAACATCGAAGCCAAGCGGTGTCGATATCGCAAACCAACTGAGCCTGATCCCAGAACCGAGTGAAGTAGAGCAAGCGCTAGCGAATGTTGATCCTGATGATCTAACTCCTCGCCAAGCATTAGAAGAACTTTACCGCTTGAAGAAGCTGCTTTAGTTTCTTACCAAGTAGCTTGTTATGGCCGTACTGCTATTTTGATTAGACGGCATGAAATACCAAAGCCACAAACAAAAAAACGCTGACTTAAAGTCAGCGTTTTTATTTGTCTTCTATTTAGAGAAGCATCATCCGTTCAATTAGTCGCTTTCTACGTTGAACAGGTTTTCCATATTCAGACCTTGCTTGATAAGAATCTCACGTAGACGGCGAAGACCTTCAACTTGGATTTGACGAACACGTTCACGAGTCAGGCTGATTTCGCGGCCCACTTCTTCTAATGTTGACGGTTCATAACCCAGTAGTCCAAAGCGACGCGCAAGCACCTCTTTCTGCTTAGGATTCAGCTCATCAAGCCAGAAAATCAACGAGTTCTTGATATCGCTATCTTGGGTTGAAACCTCAGGATCTGAATTATTGATGTCTGGAATAATATCCAACAGCGCTTTCTCACCGTCACCACCAATTGGCGTATCAACAGAGCTCACTCTTTCGTTTAGACGAAGCATCTTGCTCACATCACCAACCGGCTTATCTAGCTTAGAAGCAATTTCTTCTGCCGTTGGTTCATGGTCAAGCTTTTGTGATAGCTCTCTTGCAGTACGTAGGTAGATGTTCAGCTCTTTCACAACATGGATTGGCAAACGGATAGTGCGAGTCTGATTCATTAACGCACGTTCAATGGTTTGACGAATCCACCATGTCGCGTAAGTTGAGAAGCGGAAGCCACGCTCTGGATCAAACTTCTCTACGGCGCGAATCAAACCTAGGTTGCCTTCTTCGATTAGATCGAGAAGTGCAAGGCCGCGGTTGCTATAACGACGTGAAATTTTTACCACTAAACGCAGGTTACTTTCGATCATGCGTTTACGTGCTGCTTCATCACCGCGTAGAGCTCGACGTGCATATAGCACTTCTTCTTCAGCGGTTAGTAGTGGTGAGAAACCAATTTCGCCTAAGTAGAGTTGAGTGGCATCTAAACTTTTAGACGTAACTTCAACTTCTTCTTTCGCTTCGGTTTTCTTAGTGACTGTTCGTTTTGCTTTTCCAAGAGCTTCCGGTTCCGTGGTTGCTTGGTCAAGATCGAACTCTTCTTTGGTTACTGCATTGCTTATACTCATAACGCCTCCCCCTGGCGAAATTAGCATGACATTACAACTTCATATGTCGCTAAATGACTATGTCACTCCATACAATACGTAATTTTTGCATATTGTATTTAAGGTAAATATCGTTTTGGATTAACGGATTTACCTTGGTAACGAATCTCAAAGTGCAACCTAACACTGCTGGCTCCAGAGCTTCCCATTGTTGCAATCTTCTGCCCTGGTTTCACACTTTGCCCTTCAGATACTAATAGTCGGTCGTTATGCGCGTATGCACTTAAGTAATTATCATTGTGCTTCACAATCACTAGATTGCCGTAGCCTCGTAGTGCATTACCCGAATAAACAACCGTTCCCCCTGCAGTAGATACTATTGGCTGACCTCGCTGTCCTGCTATGTCTATGCCTTTATTTCCTTGTTCGCCTACAGAGAAACTCTTGATTACTCTCCCTTTAGTTGGCCATAACCATTTGGATACTTTATCACTTGTTGGTTTGGTGGGCGGTGTAACATTCTGTTTACCTTTAGAACCAACATACTCCTTTGATTTGGATTGTTCAACCTTCTTTGGTGGATCTTTTTTCACCACTTTGGTGGTAGTTTGAGCTGGAGCCGGTTTAGAGTTTTTGCTCGGTTGCGATGTGGTTTTAGGTTTACTTGCCGCAGATGACGTTGTCGATGCCGCGACAGGCGCAGCAACTGCTGCTGCCGCTACCGTTGATTTACCATACGCTGGCGCATTGTAGCTAGGACGCCACAACTTAAGCTTCTGCCCGGGGTGGATAGTATAAGGCGCAGACAATTTGTTGTAGCTGACGAGGTCATTGACGTCTTTATTGGTCACATAAGCGATGAAATAAAGCGTATCGCCTTTTTTAACTTCATAGTAACTGCCACGATAACTACCACGATCAATCGATGAGTAATTCTTGTTTAGGTTTGAAACGGGCGCAGGCGAATTCGCTGCACACCCAACAAGGGCACAGCTAAGCAGTAAAGTACTTCCTTTTAACAACTTCGAACGCATCGACTCTCTATCCACCTACACCATTAGTCTTTTATTAAGCTAGCTCACCAGGAACAAGAGGTACAAATCTCACCATCTCGATAACACTCGATAAAAACTCATCGCCGTGTCGAACGATCTTCAATAGTTGCTGTTCGTCATCACCGACTGGAATCAGTAAACGACCGCCATCTTTCAGCTGTTGCAGAAGCGCTTGAGGAATCGACTCTGCAGCGGCGGTGACAATAATCGCATCAAAAGGGGCTTTTGAAGACCAACCTTGCCAACCATCACCGTGCTTAGTTGAGATATTGTAGAAATCGAGTTGCTTCAACCTACGCTTGGCATCCCATTGTAGCGACTTTATTCTTTCAACCGAATACACATGATCAACAAGTTGAGCCAATACCGCAGTTTGGTAACCAGAACCCGTTCCGATCTCCAAGACACGGCTATCTTGTTGTAATTCAAGTAGCTCTGTCATTTTAGCAACAATGTATGGCTGTGAGATTGTCTGACCCTGACCGATAGGCAGCGCATTATTATCATAGGCTTGGTGATACATCGCCTGTGATAAAAAGCTCTCTCTCGGCAGTTGGTAAATCGCATCAAGAACCTTTTGATCCTGAATACCATTTTCAATCAGGAAAGTAATTAAACGCTCAGCTTGCGGATTACTCACTTACTTCTCCCCTAACCATGTTGCCATCGCACCCAACGACTCATGCGCCGTCAGATCAACCTGCAACGGTGTTACCGACACAAAGCCATGCTCAATCGCGTAAAAATCGGTACCTTCACCGGCATCTTGCTCTTTACCCGGAGGGCCAAGCCAATAGATATCGTGACCACGCGGGTCTTTTTGCTTGATCATATCTTCAGCGTGATGACGAGCACCTAAGCGCGTCACCTGAGTACCAGACAATTGTTCTAAGGCTAAATCAGGAACGTTTACGTTCAACAAGCGGTTGGTCGGGATTGGGTTTGCTAAATGTTGTTCGACAATACGACGAGCAATCGCTGCCGCTGTCTTAAAATGTTTTTTTCCCACCAGAGAAAACGCTACCGATTGAACGCCTAGAAAATGCCCTTCCATTGCTGCAGCCACCGTGCCGGAATAAAGCACGTCATCACCCAGGTTAGCACCGTGATTAATGCCCGTTAATACCAGATCAGGCATGTCATTCTTTAGCAGTTCGTTTAACGCAAAATGCACACAGTCGGTCGGTGTTCCTTGTACCGAATAGGTATTTTCAGTAATCTCTTGAACACGCAGAGGCTGTTCTAAAGTTAATGAATTTGACGCACCCGAGCGATTACGGTCAGGGGCAACAATGATAACGTCAGCAAGATCACGTAGCTCATTTGCCAGCTCATGAATACCTTGAGCGTGCACACCATCATCATTGCTGAGTAAAATCTTCATCTTGTATCCTTTCTTTTGTTCCCATGCTAAGCCAAGTCACTTAAATTCCAATATCAAGTGACTCAGCTCCAAGCAGAATCATTATTGCTCGTAGGTTCTCTCTACGTGTACTTCTTCAACCAATTCGCGAACGATCGCTGTTGCGAAACAACCCGCATCAAGAGAGAACTTAAGCGTGACATTATCTTCGTTCACTTCCCAAGTTAAGTCTGTTGGTTTCAGTGACGCTTCACGGCGATCATGACGCATACGGTTACCACGAATCAGAGCCATTAGATCCGGTTCAGCATCAAGGTGTTTCTGTTCTAGAGCTTGAGACTCATCAATCGTTGGTAAGGCATTATCGCCAGCCAAAGCAACAGTTATCAAAGCAGAACCATTCGCAATGTCTTGGTTTACAGCTTCAATGTTGTCTGCTGTTACTGCCAGTTGAGCACCGTCTTTCACCACGATATCGCCAACCAATGCTGATGCAAACGCATCTTGCTCAATACGGTCTGAAAGGATCAGGTTGTAAATCCACGAACGAGCAGCAGAAAGGTACAAGCTGCGCTTATTCTGGTTACGAGTACGAACGTTATCGCGGCCCCAACGACGAGCTTCAGATAGGTTGTTACCTTCATTGCCAAAACGCTGAGCACCAAAGTAGTTTGGCACGCCCACTTGAGCGACTTTTTCCAAACGCTTGACCACATCATCGCAATCCGTTACTTCAGACAAGGTCAACTCAAATTGGTTGCCAACTAAATCGCCTGGACGTAACTTTTTGTTGTGTCGCGCTGTCGCTAAGATTTCAATGCTTGGGTATTGTGCTAAGAACCCTGAAAAGTCAGGCTCACCTTTCGGTAGGTGAACGCTCAACCACTGCTCTGTCACAGCGTGGCGGTCTTTCAAACCCGCCCAGCTCACGTCTTTCGACTTAACACCGCAAGCTTTAGCCAGCTCGTTTGCTACGAAGCTCGTGTTTTCACCAGTTTTACGAATACGAACCATTAGGTGCTCGCCTTCACCAGCAAACTCAAAACCCAAGTCTTCATTAACGACAAAGTGTTCGGCTTTTGCTTTTAGTTTTGCTTTCGCAGTTGGTTTACCGTTTAGATAAGCCAATGAAGATAAAATATCTGACATGCTGTTCTTTTCGTGTTGGTGCTTACGCACTTTTAGTAATTAGGACCACCGCTTCACATGCGATGCCCTCTTTGCGACCTGTAAAACCTAAACGCTCAGTGGTCGTCGCTTTTACATTCACATTGCTAATGCTGGTTTCTAGGTCTTGAGCAATAGCTTGGCACATAGAGTCTATATGAGGCGCCATCTTTGGAGCTTGCGCCATGATAGTAATATCGGCATTACCAATCACGTAACCTTGTTCTTTTACTCGACGGTAAACATCTTTCAGTAGCTCACGGCTATCCGCACCTTTCCATTCGTCATCGGTATCAGGGAAATGACGACCAATATCACCCGCAGCAATCGCACCCAATAGAGCGTCACACAACGCATGAACGGCAACATCACCGTCTGAGTGTGCAATAAGACCTTGCTCGTAAGGGATGCTTACACCACCAATAATTACCGGGCCTTCACCACCAAACTTATGTACATCAAAGCCATGGCCAATACGAATCATCATTATTCCTTATTCTGACTTAAATAGAACTCAGCAAGCGCTAAATCTTCAGGCTGAGTAATCTTAAAATTATCTGAACGCCCCGCCACTAAAGCGGGCGATAAACCTTTCCATTCAAAGGCTGAGGCTTCATCAGTAATTGAAGCGCCTTGTTGCAACGCCTCACTTAATGCCTTCCACAGAGGCTTTGCTCTGAACATTTGCGGCGTAAGTGCATGCCATAAATCGGCACGCTCAACGGTATGCTCGATCTGCCCTTGGGCACCGCGCTTCATCGTGTCACGAACTGGAGCCGCTAAAATAGCGCCCACATCATGGCTCATCGCGCCGGAAATTAGCTTGTCGATATCACTTAGCTGAACACACGGCCTTGCCGCATCGTGAACCATTACCCAATCACTAAGCTGCTGCTCAGCGATATAGTTTAGCGCAGAGAGTACAGAGTCCGCTCGCTCGCTTCCGCCTGACACTCTGATCACTTGCGGGTTCAGGTTGAGTGCTAGATCAGGGTAGTATGGGTCATCATCGCTGATCGCAACGACAATTTGAGCGACTTGTGGGTGAGACAGTAATTTCTCAATGGTGTGCTCTAAAATTGTTTTGCCGTGAATCTTGAGATATTGCTTAGGGCGGTCTGCCTTCATTCGGCTACCGACGCCCGCCGCAGGTACAACGGCAATCACGCTTTGAAGTTGAGTCGACATTAATGGGATTCCTCACCAATGATGCGATAAAACGTTTCACCTTCTTTGACCATTCCAAGTTCATGACGTGCGCGTTCTTCTATCGCGTCTAAGCCTTGGCGTAGATCGTCAATTTCAGCAAACATTTCTGCATTTCGAATATGCAGCTTTTCATTTACTTGCTGTTGAACTTGGATTTCGTTGTTCACACCGTAGTAATCAGAGATACCATTTTTACCGAGCCACAGTGTGTGTTGTAGCCAGCCAAACACTATGAGCAGTACTAAAGCAAAAATTCGCATAACACCTTTCGCCGGTTGAAAAAGAAGGAACTAGAATAAGGCACATATATACCATAATGAGCTTATTGGTGCGAGATATGTGGTGTCAGGGAATCAATAAGTCGGGGAGTCATTGTCAGGAAAACAATGAGATTCCCTACTCCTTCCTTCGTCAGTCTAGGGAATGACGAACTTTATATGTGACAAGGAGGAGCTTTAGAGCCTAGAGCTTCTTTCATTCAGTTTTCTACAGACAAAAAAATGCCCCGCATAAGCGAGGCATTCAAAAGTATTAGTGCATAATTCTAACTAGTTGGTGCTGTAGCAAGGCAACAAAGAAGATTCAGCTATGGAGCATAGTTTCCTATGTGACTTAGTGAATCTTCTGCAGTTAACGCAGCTACAGTGCCAAATAGGACGAATTATTGACCTTTAACTTCTTTAAGACCGTTGTAAGGAGCTTTAGAACCTAGAGCTTCTTCGATACGGATAAGTTGGTTGTACTTAGCAACACGGTCAGAACGGCTCATAGAACCAGTTTTGATTTGACCTGCAGCTGTACCTACCGCTAGATCAGCGATAGTTGCATCTTCAGTTTCGCCAGAACGGTGAGAGATTACTGCAGTGTAGCCAGCGTCTTTAGCCATCTTGATAGCAGCTAGAGTCTCTGTTAGAGAACCGATTTGGTTGAACTTGATAAGGATAGAGTTAGCTACGCCTTTCTCGATACCTTCAGCAAGAATCTTAGTGTTTGTAACGAACAGATCGTCACCAACGATTTGAAGCTTGTCGCCTAGAAGTTCAGTTTGGTGCTTGAAGCCATCCCAATCTGACTCGTCAAGACCGTCTTCGATAGAAACGATTGGGAAGTTGTTCGCTAGCTCAGCTAGGTAGTGGTTGAACTCTTCAGAAGTGAAAGTTTTACCTTCGCCCTTCATGTTGTAGATGCCAGCTTCTTTGTCGAAGAACTCAGATGCTGCACAGTCCATAGCAAGAGTAACGTCTTTACCTAGTTCGTAACCAGCAGCTGCAACAGCTTCTGCGATAACTTCTAGAGCTTCAGCGTTAGACTTAAGGTTAGGAGCGAAACCACCTTCATCACCAACTGCAGTGCTGTAGCCTTTAGACTTAAGAACTTTAGCTAGGTTGTGGAATACTTCAGCGCCGATACGTAGACCTTCTTTAAGAGTTTTAGCGCCAACTGGTTGGATCATGAACTCTTGGATGTCAACGTTGTTATCTGCGTGCTCACCACCGTTGATGATGTTCATCATTGGTAGAGGCATAGAGAACTGACCAGCAGTACCGTTTAGCTCAGCGATGTGCTCGTATAGAGGCATGCCTTTCGCAGCAGCAGCAGCTTTTGCGTTAGCTAGAGATACAGCTAGGATAGCGTTCGCGCCGAACTTAGACTTGTTATCAGTACCGTCTAGGTCAAGCATGATTTGGTCAACGTCAGCTTGTGCTTTAGCGTCAGTACCAACTAGAGCTTCAGCGATTGGGCCGTTTACAGCTTCAATAGCTTTAAGAACACCTTTACCTAGGAAACGTGATTTGTCGCCGTCACGTAGCTCAAGAGCTTCGCGAGAACCAGTAGATGCGCCAGATGGAGCAGCAGCCATACCTACGAAACCGCCTTCTAGGTGTACTTCAGCTTCTACAGTTGGGTTACCACGTGAATCGATGATTTCACGACCTAGAACTTTAACGATCTTAGACATTGAATGTTTCCTTCTCGTTGAATATATAAATGTCAAATTTAAAGGTAGCAGCACAACTTACGCAGCTACCTGTATTCCTTTTTACTTCTCTAACTCGCCGCGCTGGAACTCACCAGCCGCTTTAACGAAACCTGCAAACAATGGGTGACCATCGCGAGGTGTTGAAGTGAACTCTGGGTGGAATTGAGCAGCAACGAACCATGGGTGGTTCGGGTTCTCAATAACTTCAACCAGTTTCTTGTCCGCAGATAGACCCGATACTTTTAGGCCCGCTTTTTCGATTTGTGGACGAAGATTGTTGTTCACTTCGTAACGGTGACGGTGACGTTCATGGATCGTCGCGCTACCGTATAATTCGTAAGCTTTCGTCCCTTTCGCTAGGTGACAAAGCTGTGAACCAAGACGCATTGTGCCGCCAAGGTCAGATGTTTCTGTACGCTCTTCAACTTTACCTTCGCCATCAGTCCACTCAGTGATAAGACCAACAACTGGGTACTTAGTTTCAGTACAGAATTCAGAAGAGTGTGCCCCTTCCATTTTCGCAACGTTACGAGCGTACTCGATAAGTGCTACTTGCATACCTAGACAGATACCTAAGTACGGTACTTTGTTTTCACGAGCGTATTGAGCAGCAAGAATCTTACCTTCAACACCACGGTCACCAAAGCCACCAGGAACTAGGATTGCATCTAGGCCTTCTAAAACTTCTACGCCACGAGACTCAACGTCTTGTGAATCTACGTATTTAATATTAACGCTTAGGCGATTTTTCAAGCCCGCGTGTTTTAGCGCTTCATTTACTGATTTGTATGCGTCTGGTAGTTCAATGTACTTACCAACCATACCAATCGTCACTTCACCCGTTGGGTTAGCTTCTTCGTAAATTACTTGTTCCCATTCAGACAGGTCTGCTTCTGGAGCTGTGATGCCGAAACGCTTACATACAAGTTCATCAGTACCTTGAGCTTTAATAAGCTGAGGGATCTTGTAGATAGAGTCAACATCGCGCATAGAAATAACTGCATTTTCTTGCACATTACAGAACAGAGCAATTTTCTTACGCTCGTTCGAAGGAATGTTGCGGTCTGAACGACAAACTAGGATGTCTGGCTGAATACCAATAGACAGTAGCTCTTTTACAGAGTGTTGCGTTGGCTTAGTTTTCACTTCGCCCGCAGCTGCTAGGTATGGCACTAGAGTAAGGTGCATGAACATTGCGCGTTCACGGCCTAGTTCTACTGCTAGCTGACGAATCGCTTCCATGAATGGTAGAGATTCGATATCACCAACCGTACCACCAACTTCAACGATCGCGATATCGTGGCCAGCTGCGCCAGAAATTACACGCTCTTTGATAGAGTTAGTGATGTGTGGGATAACCTGAATAGTTGCACCTAGGTAATCACCGCGACGCTCTTTTGCTAGTACGTCTGAGTAAACACGACCTGCAGTGAAGTTGTTACGCTTAGTCATCTTGGTGCGAATGAATCGCTCATAGTGACCAAGGTCAAGGTCTGTTTCAGCGCCATCTTCCGTAACGAACACTTCACCGTGCTGAGTCGGGCTCATAGTGCCTGGATCAACGTTGATGTAAGGGTCAAGCTTCATCATGGTCACTTTAAGACCACGAGCTTCTAAAATAGCTGCAAGAGATGCTGCAGCAATACCTTTACCTAGAGAGGATACAACCCCGCCAGTAACAAAAATGTAATTTGTCGTCATGTTTAACCTGAAATTGGTTGAATGAGGGAAATGGACTACTTCTGGACGGGATGAAAATATACCAGAAGCCCCTTATCGCCACAACGTGAAATCTATCACACTGCTATTTTTTATTTTTTGCTTCAAATCAATTCATGATAAAAGCTTTGGTTATCTTTTCTCCGCCACTTTGACTTCATCCCACATGGAATCAAGCTGTTGTAGTGAAAAGTCAGTCAAATTTTTATCTTGCTGACGAACTTTTTGTTCCACCCCTTTAAAGCGACGCGAAAACTTGAGATTGGCTTTATTGAGTGCCGATTCTGGGTTTTTACCTAAATGTCGTACCAAATTGACCGTCGCAAACAGCAAGTCTCCCAACTCTTCTTCAACCAAATCTTCATTTGGCGTCACTTGAAGTGCCTCTTCCAGCACCTCATCGACTTCCTCTAAAACCTTATTAGCCACTGGGCCAATAGAGTCCCAATCAAAGCCATATTTCGCTACCTGTTTTTGAATCTTTGTAGCACGTGAAAGCACAGGTAGAGAGTTTGGTATTGAGTCTAGAATACTTTCTTGAGTTTTGCCTGCCTGAGCTTTTTCTTTGGCTTTTTCAGCTTCCCAGTTGGCATTAATTTCTTCATCGCTCGCAAACTCGGTATCAGAAAACACATGCGGATGGCGGCGTGTTAGCTTTTCGTTAATGCCATCAACCACATCAGAGAACTCAAACAACCCCTGTTCTTTCGCTAACTGGCTATAGAAGATCACCTGAAACAACAAGTCACCCAACTCTTCTTGTAGGTTCGGCCAATCTTTGTTGTGAATCGCATCCACCACTTCGTAGGTCTCTTCGATAGTATGCGGGACAATTGTTTCAAAATTTTGTTTTAAATCCCAAGGACAGCCACCTTCTGGATCGCGCAGCTTAGTCATAATTTGTTCTAGTTGTTCAATCGGGTGGCTCATGGTGCTTTCCTATTATTCTGTTTGATTGTTTTAATCTAATTCTTTTCTTAAAACTAAAAAAGGTGAGCAGCCAAAACCACTCACCTTTCTATTTTTCGTCATCTCCAAGAGTGAAGTATGAGCGAGTTGGGGATCTCAAACCGCTTGGCGAGATTCCCTATCACGTTCGTCCCTCACTGTAGGGAATGACATAAATGACACAAAAGGATCATCCAAGTCTCTTAACGCTCATTACATCTTTGATCTGCTCGACTCGACTTGTCACTCGGCTCAGAATCTCAATATTGGTCACTTCCAAATCGAAATCCATTACCGATAGCTGACGCTTGTAGTCGATGCGGCTCTTCATTGTCGTCACACTGATCTTCTCGTTCGAGAACAGTGAGGTGATGTCTTTCAACAAGCCATTACGTTCTAGCGCTTCAACACGCAGCGTTAGGATGTATGAGCCGACAAAGCCATTACCCCAAACGGTATCAATGATACGTTCTGGCGCATGCACGCTTAGCTCGCCTAGCTGTTCACAGTCAGCGCGGTGCACTGAGATACCACGACCTTGAGTGATGTAACCTTTAATCACATCACCTGGGATTGGCTGACAGCAACGCGCTAGGTGCGTCATTAGGTTATCAACGCCCTCAACCACTACCGCATCTTTCTTCGGACGACTCTGTTGTGCCGGCTTGTTTTCCGACTCAAGCAGTTTCTCTAGCGCTTTCTTGTCTTCTTCTTCCGCCGTTGGCTTATTCACTAGCGCATTGATGTGATTAACCACTTGGTTAATACGCAAGTCGCCACTACCAATACCTGCATAGAGTTCGTCTGGCGTATTCACGTTAAAGCGTTTTAGTGCGTATTGATCAGCATCTTTTAGGGTTGCGCCTACTTTCGCTAGCTCAACTTCCAGGATATCACGACCCGCTTCTAGGTTTTTCTCACGGCTTTGTGCGCGGAACCAAGCGTTGATTTTCGCTCGAGCTCGACCAGAATGAACAAAACCTGTGGTTGGATTTAACCAGTCACGAGATGGGTTCGGCTCTTTCTGCGTGATGATCTCAACTTGATCGCCCATCGATAGTTTATGAGTGAACGGTACGATACGCCCCGCTACTTTGGCACCGATACAGCGGTGTCCGACCATCGAGTGGATGTGGTAGGCGAAATCCAACGGGGTTGCGCCCATTGGTAAGTCGACCACGTCACCACGTGGAGTAAATGCGTATACACGGTCATCGAAGACTTGGCTACGTACCTCATCCAGCATCTCGCCAGAGTCCGACATCTCTTCTTGCCAGTCGATAAGTTTACGCAACCAAGTGATTTTCTCATCGTAGCCACTACGGCCGCTTGAAGCTCCTTCTTTGTACTTCCAGTGCGCCGCCACACCAAGCTCAGAGTCTTCGTGCATTTGCTTAGTACGGATCTGAATCTCAATGGTCTTGCCTTCAGGGCCAAGTACTACGGTATGAATCGACTGGTAACCATTTGGCTTAGGGTTCGCCACATAATCATCAAATTCGCTCGGGAGGTGCTTGTATTTAGTGTGTACCACCCCAAGGCCGGCGTAACAGTCTTGCAGCTGATCAGCGATAATACGTACTGCTCGTACGTCAAAAAGCTCATCGAAGGCTAAGCCTTTCTTCTGCATTTTGCGCCAGATACTGTAGATGTGTTTTGGTCGGCCACTCACTTCAGCATTGATGTTTGAACGCTGCATTTCTGCGGTTAAATCATCAACGAAATCTGTGATGTATTGTTCACGAACGATACGACGCTCAGACAGCTGTTTTGCAATCTGCTTGTAGGTATCTGGTTGTTGGTAGCGGAATGCGTAATCTTCGATTTCCCACTTAAGTTGGCCGATACCTAAACGGTTTGCCAGTGGGGCATAGATGTTAGAACACTCTTTTGCGGCCGCGCGACGCACAGCATCAGGCGCTTTTTTTACCTCGATAAGGTTACAGATTCGTTCAGCGAGTTTGATGACTACGCAGCGGAAATCATCGACCATAGCCAGTAGCATGCGTCGAACGTTATCAACTTGACCCGAGGCAGCACTGCCTTCAAGGGTCACGTTTAACTGGCCTAAGGCCGCCATTTCTTCAACGCCATCGATCAACTTTACGGTTTCTTTACCGTAGCTTTCTTCAAACGCTTCGCGCTCAAAAACGCCGCTTGAGACGACGGGGAAAAGTTGTGCAGCAATTAAAGTGGCACGGTCCATGGACAAGGTGACCAAGATTTCGATCATCTCACGGCCACGCCAAAGCAAGAGCGATGCTTGCTCGTGATCTTTTAAAAGTTCTTCACAGTGACGATAAACTTTAATCAGTTTATTCGAGGTTTTTGCATCTTGATTCAATGACGCAATCCAACTTTCTAGCTCAAACTGTTCGCTTGGGTTTAAATGTGCGCTTCGTACCGCAACCATCATGCCTTCCTAGTTATTATGTTTTATACCCAATTCAATATGACTAACTGGTTCCAAGTTAGTTCGACCATATTGATATCAGCGCAGGCTTCCCTGCGCCTTTGTGATTCATTTGAAGCCTTGTTTAAGGGCCTCTAAGCCTTGATAAAGAGAGCCATCGATTCTAAATGGCTAGTGTGTGGGAACATATCCAACATACCAAGTTTGGCTAATTGGTAGCCTTGCTTTTCTAAGCTCTCTGAATCTCTAGCTAGAGTAGCAGGATTACACGAAACATAAACCACACGCTTCGCTCCTAACGCTGAAATTTGATCAACAACACCACTCGCTCCAGCACGAGCTGGGTCAAGTAAGATTTTATCAAATTTCTCTTTTGCCCAAGGCTGTGAAGATAAGTCTTCTTCAAGGTTAGCTTGGTAAAATTCCGTATTGCTTAACTGGTTTAACGCTGCATTAGATGTGGCTTGCTGAACCATTTCATCAACGCCTTCTACGCCAACCACAAACGCCGATTGTTGCGCGATAGGCAAACTGAAATTCCCTAAGCCGCAAAACAGGTCGAGCACTCGCTCATCCGCTTGAGGTTCTAGCCACTCAATCGCTTGAGCCACCATCTGCTGATTCACTTTCTGGTTTACTTGGATAAAGTGGTTTGGCTCAAACGGTAACGTCACGCCAGTTTCGCTGTAGCTAGGCGCATCACCAACCAGACGGACCAACTTATCGGTTTCAGGCATCGAGTACAGCGTAGCGCCTTCTTCTTTTGCTAACGCAATCAGCGCTTGCTCATCTTTTTCAACCAAAGGCTTAAGGTGACGTAGAACCATAACAGGGCCAGTATCGCCCAACACCAATTCAACGTGTCCTAAAGACGTAAGGCTGTTGAAAGTGTTCAGTAAATTTTTCAGTTTTGGCAGCAACACATTAAGGCGAGGATCAAGCACGGCACAGTCGGTGATGTTTTCAATCTGCTTACTCTGCTTCTTACGGAAACCGAATTGAAGCTGTTGTGTCTTCTTATCAACAAATAGGCTGATACGTGCGCGACGTCGATAACCGGTTTCATCACCGACAATAGGTTGTGCAACTTCAGTGTTCGCCGTTTGGTATTGGCTCATCAGGTGCGTCAGAGATTGCGATTTATGCTCAACCTGAGAAGAGTAACCTAGGTGTTGAAGGTGACAGCCACCACACTGATTAAAGTGCTTACAAAACGGCTTTAAACGCTGCTCGCTCGGCTTCAATAACTTGATGAGTTTAGCTCGCGAAAACTTACTTTTGCTCTCAGTAAGTTGAATAACCACCTGCTCACCGGGCAATGCGCCATCAATGAAAACCGGTTTATTCTTTTGATAAGCGATGCCAGCGCCATTGTGATCCATTCGTTCAACCAAAACCGATTGATGCTTGGTCTCGAGTTGAGTTTTCTTTTTTGGTTGGAAAAAACGTGCCATTGCTTGTGCCTAATGTATCTTTTAATAAGTAATTGGTATCCAGGACTCACTATTATGTCTTGGAATCATTGTCGAACGTCACGGCTTTGATTAAGCTTACCGTTCACTTAACCGCCATTGTGTGCGTTATTTTCCCATATCCAGACCTCGATGTAATTAAAGAACATGACCAGATATGGCTTAAGAGCCCGTGTAATTACCTTAACTCTAGCTCCAACCCTGATTATTGGGTTGCTATTGAGTGCATTTTTCTCATTTAACCGCTATCAAGACCTTGAAGGTCAAGTGGTTAACACTGGTACTAGCATCATTGAGCCACTTGCGATTACGAGTGAATCAGGCATGAAGCTCGAAAGTCGAGAGTCTGTTCGTCAGCTTATTAGCTATGCGCATCGAAAGAATTCTAAGCTAGTGCGCAGTATCGCGGTGTTTGATGAGCGTCATGAGTTGTTTGTAACCTCAAACTTCCACCCCGATTTTGAAAGCCTGACCTACCCCAAAGATAAACCGATCCCGCATTTAAGCTCATCGAACCTTCTCGATAATACGCTGATTCTGCGGACACCTATCATCGCCGAAGGCCAGTACATCAATTCAGCCAACGGTCAGTCTCAAGCTAATCAAGCGATCGGCTACATTGCGATTGAATTAGATCTTTCATCACTTCGATTGCAGCAATATCAAGAAGTGTTCTCTGCATTCTTAGTGTTGATTCTCGGGCTTGGTTTATCGGGCGTGTTTGCGTTCCGCTTAATGCACGATGTCACTCAACCGATCACACACATGAAAAACATGGTCGACCGAATTCGTCGAGGTCACCTAGATGTGCGTATCGAAGGTAAGATGCATGGTGAGCTAGACTCGCTGAAAAACGGTATCAATGCGATGGCGGTATCGCTATCAGAGTATCACGTCGAGATGCAGCACAGTATCGACCAGGCCACATCAGATTTGCGTGAAACTCTTGAACAGCTAGAGATTCAAAACGTTGAGTTAGACATCGCGAAGAAACGCGCTCAAGAAGCGGCTCGTGTTAAGTCTGAGTTCTTAGCGAATATGTCTCACGAATTGAGAACGCCGCTGAACGGTGTGATTGGCTTTACTCGTCAAATGCTCAAGACTCACCTATCGAACAGTCAAACCGATTACCTACAAACCATTGAACGCTCGGCAAACAACCTGCTTAGCATCATCAACGATATCTTGGACTTCTCGAAACTTGAAGCCGGTAAATTAGCCCTAGAGAACATCCCATTTGAATTCCAAGCCAGCCTTGAAGAGGTAGTAAACCTTCAAGCAACCAACGCTCATGAGAAAGGCCTAGAACTGACACTGAAGATCGACCCTAAAGTACCGCCAGGTGTGGTGGGCGATCCACTGCGTATTCAGCAGATCCTAACCAACCTTGTTGGTAACTCAATCAAGTTTACCGAACGCGGCAACATTGATATCAGCGTTGAGCTTCGCTCACAAAGTGAAGACAACATCGAGCTGCAATTCATGGTTCGCGATACGGGTATTGGTATTTCTGAGCGTCAACAAGCTCAGCTTTTCCAAGCTTTCAGCCAAGCCGATGCAAGTATCTCTCGTCGTTACGGCGGTACAGGCTTAGGTCTGGTTATCACCCAAAAACTGGTCAGCCAAATGGGCGGAGAGATCAGCCTAACCAGTCGTCTTCACCAAGGCTCTACCTTCTGGTTCACCTTGAGACTATCAACGACTGATATGCCGATGACAGAGCTGATTGAGACGCAGTGTCTGCAAGACAAACAACTGCTGCTTATCGAGCCAAACATGCAAGCGGCATCGATTACTCAGCAAATCCTAACCCAAGAAGGCTTAGTGGTAACGTATCGTTCGGTGATGCCAGATGAGACGACCTCGTATGACTACGTTCTGCTTAACCTAGCCGCCAACCAAGAGTATCAATTTGATACTGTGAGTGGTTGGGCGATCGGTGCGAAGAAGATTGCTCAAAACGTGATTATTGGTACACCAAGTACCGAGCTAGCGTTGGGTGAGCAACTAATGAAAGAGGTCGATGTTCAGTGCATCACTAAGCCTCTTTCTCGTAAGAAGTTGCTGCAAACTCTGGTATCGAATCAGGCACCTACCTTGATTGCACCAGCGATTGAAACGCATTCTGAAGAGAAGTTACCGCTTACTGTGATGGCAGTAGACGACAACCCAGCCAACCTTAAGTTGATTACCGCGCTGCTTAAAGAGCGTGTAGAAACCGTCATCAGTTGTACCAGTGGTCAGCAGGCTATAGACAAAGCGACAGAGACGCCATTTGATATCATCTTCATGGATATTCAAATGCCACAGATGGACGGTGTGACCGCTTGCCAGAACATCAAAAAACTGGCGAACAATGCGAACACACCTGTGATAGCCGTAACCGCGCATGCAATGATTGGCGAACGAGATCGACTACTTGAAGCGGGCATGGATGACTACCTAACCAAACCTATTGAAGAGCATGTTTTACAGCAGGTTCTGATTCATTGGAGCCCGACCTCTGAGGTTGAGCACATCGAAAAAATAGATCCAGACCACCCAGCGGTCTCTGCTGAAGTCGACAATGGTCCGGTGTCAGAAACTGAAGCCAGCGTGCACACAAACATCATCATTGATTGGCAAGCTGCGATGAAACAAGCCGCCAATAAAGAAGACCTCGCACGCGATATGCTGCAAATGCTCGTCGACTTTATTCCAGAGGTGTATGAGGCAGCAGACAAAGCGATAGAAGACAGTGACTATCCAGTTGAAGAGCTGATACACATCATTCACAAGATGCATGGCAGCAGCTCGTACAGCGGCGTACCAAGGCTAAAATCGGTATGTGCGACAATAGAGAAAGAGCTGCGTTCAGGTACTTCTGTTGAAGACATTGAACCTGAGCTTTTCGAGCTTCAGGATGAATTAGATAAGGTTCAAGCAACCGCAATTCACTACTTGAAACCGGCGAAGGCCTAGCGGGTACTTGTTACTCACTAGTATTCTTTAGAGGGTTTACCCGCCAATAAAAAAGCAGAGCTCATGAGCTCTGCTTTTTTCTGTCTAGAGCCAAGAGCACTAGATATAAAGTCGCGATAATCTGTTTACGATTCGAGTAACACCGTTGCCACAGCGTAGTGACGCTCATCCGAGATAGTCAGATGAATCGATGTTGTGCCATTCGCCTCTGCGATTTCACGCGCTTTTTTATGCAAGCTCAGAACTGGCTTGCCATGCTCATCGTTTGAAATCTCAAAGTCGTGGAAGGTCACACCCAGCGCGATACCCGTACCTAACGCCTTAGATGCCGCTTCTTTGGCAGCAAAACGTTTTGCAAGGTAACGCCCTTTTTGCTTGAGTTGCTGGAATACTTCAAATTCAGAATCAGTCAAAATACGCTGAGCAAAAGCGTCACCACTTCGTGACAATGCCTTTTCAACACGTTCAATTTCTGCGATATCTGTACCTAATCCAACAACAGCCATGCTTACCCTACTACTAAACTTCTATCTATTAATTCTACTAATTCGTCGCTTACGGTTTAGAAAATTAAGCGTTGTTGCGTGCTGTTTCCATCACAGCTTTCATGTCTGCAACGGCTTTGTTCAAACCATCAAACACTGCGCGTCCCATGATCGAGTGACCGATGTTCAGCTCGTAGATCTCAGGAAGAGCCGCAATCGGTGCTACGTTGTGGTAAGTCAGACCATGACCCGCATTGACTGTGATACCTAAGTCATCTGCATAGCTTGCGCCTGCTGCGATCTTCTTAAGCTCGTCTTGTTGATCTTCTTCTGTCTTAGCATCAGCATAGTGACCCGTGTGCAGTTCAATGAACGGTGCGCCACACGCTTTTGCAGCATCGATTTGCTCACGGTCAGCATCGATAAACAGAGATACCTTGATACCTGCTGCAGACAGTTTTTGTGTCGCCGCTTTGATCTTCTCTAGTTGACCAACTACGTCCAAGCCACCTTCAGTGGTTAGCTCTTCACGTTTTTCAGGAACCAGACAAACAAACTCAGGATTAGTATCGAGTGCAATTTGAACCATCTCGTCCGTTACGGCCATCTCCAAGTTCATGCGAGTTTGAAGTGTTTCAGCCAGAATACGCACATCGCGATCAACGATGTGACGACGGTCTTCACGCAGGTGAATAGTAATGCCATCTGCACCAGCACGTTCAGCGATTTCAGCTGCGTGTACTGGATCTGGGTATTTAGTACCACGTGCATTACGTAGTGTTGCAATATGGTCGATATTAACGCCTAAAAGGATTGAGCTCATTTTCCAATACTCCGTGCTCTGGAGAGGGCTATTGTTGGCATAAATAGCTCTCTACTTTTTAATGGTTTGCCGCCAAGATACGGCTTTAAGGCTATGCGTGTAAAGCGTTTTGCCGCTTTTAACTGCTCTTTAGTGATAAACCTACGTTCGCTGATTGCAATAAGTTCATCGCCCATAAAAGTCAGGTTATCTCGACGTACTGAAGCGATGAAACCTTTCTGCTCTCGATAGCGATAAGTCATGCTCGGATCAATCGCTTCGCCAGTGCCCGCGCAGTGTAAAAAGTCGACGCCGTAACCCATAGCAGATAATAGAGCCAGCTCAAAGCGACGCAGTGCTGGCTCAGGATTATCATTATGCGCCAGCTCTGTTAAAGCATGAAGATAGTCGTGAAAAAGTGCAGGCATCGGTACTTCCGCCATCAATACCCGACCGATAAGCTCGTTCACGTACATGCCTGAATACAGATTAATACCGGCGAGAGGGAGCCCCAAGCTGATAGGTTCAGCTTGGCGTAAGGTTTTCATCGAACCATTACCAGACCACTTAAGCAATAGCGGCGTAAAAGGTTGTAATGCACCTTTCAAATTGGAACGCTTGCTGCGAGCGCCTTTAGACATCAACGTCACCCGACCGAACTCTTCGCTGAAGACGTCCAAGATCAGGCTCGACTCACTGTATGGTCGACGGTGCAACACAAAGCATCGCTGTAACCCTTCGCTCAATCACTTACCCTTATTACAGATACAAAAAGAGAGAGTTCGCACTCTCTCTTGGATTTATCTTCAGTTCAACTTTCTTAATCTCAGAAAGTGACGTTCAATATATTATAGATCGTCGATGTAGCCTAACGAGCGAAGTGCACGCTCATCATCAGCCCAGCCAGATTTAACCTTGACCCAAGTCTCTAGGTAAACCTTACGGCCGAATAGCTCTTCCATATCGATACGCGCTTCACGACCAATCGTTTTGATCTTCTCGCCCGCTTTACCAATCACCATTTTCTTCTGGCCTGTACGCTCAACAAGAATCAGTGCATTGATGTGGAAGCCATCGTTATCTGGGTTGTAATCGAAACGTTCGATTTCAACCGTTACCGAGTAAGGTAGCTCGTCACCCGTAAAGCGCATCAGCTTTTCACGGATAATTTCAGAGGCCATAAAACGTTGCGAGCGATCAGTCACGTATTCTTCAGGGAAGTGGTGTGTCGCTTTAGGTAAATGTTCACGTACGTGCTTACGCAGTACATCAATATTTTTACCTTGCTTCGCTGAGATTGGCACTACATCAATGAAGTCCATCTTCTTAGAGACTTCCATCATGTGCTGCATCACGTTAGTACGGTCTTGAACGTTATCTACTTTGTTGATGCAAAGTACAACTGGGAAGTCAGTCTTCTTCAGTTTGTTCAGAACCATCTCATCGTCGTCAGTCCAGTGAGTACCATCGACAAGGAAGAATACTAGGTTTACATCACTCAATGAGCTGTTCGCCGCACGGTTCATCAAGCGGTTGATGGCACGCTTTTCTTCAATATGAAGTCCAGGAGTATCAACAAAGATCGCTTGGTAATCACCCTCAGTTTCAACGCCCATAATACGGTGACGTGTCGTCTGTGGTTTACGTGATGTAATAGAAATCTTCTGACCCAGAATATGGTTCAGAAGCGTCGACTTACCTACATTTGGGCGACCGACAATAGCGATGAAGCCACAGTGTTGGTTTTCCGGTAGGCCTGTTTTTTTGCTATCAGATGAAAAGAATGCATCGATATCGAAATCTTGGTTGTTATCAGACATTGCTTAGTTGCTCTAATGCTGTTTCAGCAGCCGCTTGTTCTGCCTTGCGGCGGCTAGTGCCTTTACCGATAACAGGTTTATCCACACCTGCCACTTCACACTCAACCGTAAACTCTTGGTTGTGTGCTTCACCTTTAATATTAGTCACTGTGTAGACAGGTAGAGGATTTCTTCGACCTTGCAAAAACTCTTGTAGGCGAGTTTTCGGATCTTTTTGAGATACTCCAGGCTGAATAGCATCTAGGCGAGATTGGTACCAGCTTAAAATAATGCCGCGAACCGTCTCGGTATCACTATCTAAATAGACAGCGCCGATGACCGCTTCAACCGCATCCGCTAGAATAGAATCACGACGGAAACCGCCACTCTTCAACTCACCTGGACCTAATTTTAAGTAATCTCCTAGTTCGAATTCACGACCTAGTTCTGCCAATGTATGACCACGTACTAATGTTGCGCGCATGCGGCTCATATCACCTTCGTTTACCTTAGGAAAACGGTGGTAAAGATCATCAGCGATAACAAAACTTAAAATTGAATCGCCCAGAAACTCAAGACGTTCGTTATGTTTACCTGCGGCGCTGCGGTGAGTCAGCGCCAAGTGGATAAGATCGGCATCATTAAACTGATAGCCAATCTTTCTCTCTAGTTTATCAATTGGAGAATTCATGCTCTCTCGATGTGTTATGTGATCGATTAATGAATCCCACCGATGCGATTAAAACGCACACCAGTAGGAATCCATGTTGGAAGTACACTGTCTGAACCGCGTTCGAATTCGAAGCTGATCCAAATAGCAACGGCCTTACCAACAAGGTTTGCTTCAGGGACAAAGCCCCAGTAACGGCTATCGGCACTGTTGTCACGGTTATCACCCATCACAAAGTACTGGCCTTCTGGAACGACCCATTCGTTAACACCATTGCGAGGCTGATATGCTTGCACACGATCGCGGCGCAATGGGTTAACTAAAATCTGGTGTTCTACGTCTCCAAGCTGTTCGTTCAGCTGAATCAGAGGCACACCATCTTGAATAAATTGGCTCTCTTCAACATTACTTAGTTTCACTGGTTCACAGCTACTTGTACCCTTCGCCTGAATGCAGATCTCTTTACGACTGCTGTAGCGAATGGTGTCACCTGGCATACCAACAACACGCTTGATGTAGTCGATGTTAGGCTGAGGTGGGTACTTAAATACGATTGAATCACCACGCTCTGGCTTGCCCGTTTCTACCAGTTGAGTGCGCCATACTGGGTCTTTTAGACCGTACGCGTACTTCTCTACCAAGATGAAGTCACCAACCAAAAGCGTTGGCATCATCGAGCCAGAAGGGATTTGAAACGGTTCATAAATAAATGAACGCAGAACCAAAACAAATGCAATTACCGGGAAAATGGACACACTGTTCTCAACCCACCAAGGTTGAGCCGTAACTTTTGCGCTAGTTTCAGCGTCTAGGCCATTCGATTGTGCTTCAACGTCAGCAAGCTTTTGCTGGCGCTTCTTCGCCCACACAAACTTTTCCAACGCCCATACAATGCCGGTCACTAGAGTTACGATCACTAAGATAAGCGAAAATGTATTAGCCATTGATATCCCTTAAATTTCATTTCTTTAAAAATAACGAAAGTGAAAGAGTATAACCCTTTCACTCTGCTTAATATTTCTAATCTGTATCAATCATGCTGACTAAATGCTGGGGAGATTACGCAGGAAAAATCGTTTAGTTCGAGGCGCAAAGTGCAGTGACTAGTGGGCCTAATTGCAATCTTTGCAACAAAGAAATAAACGATTTTAACCAGTAATGTTCAGCAGATAGTTAGTGCGATTGATACCTAGTCTTTGCCAACATGAAGGATTGCAAGGAAAGCTTCTTGAGGCAGTTCAACGTTACCGATCTGCTTCATACGCTTCTTACCTTCTTTTTGTTTCTTAAGAAGTTTCTTCTTACGACTGATATCACCACCGTAACATTTTGCGATTACGTTCTTACGCAGTTGTTTCACTGTAGAACGAGCAATGATGTGGTTACCAATCGCTGCTTGAATCGCGATATCGAACATCTGACGAGGGATGAATTCTTTCATCTTCTCTACCAGTAGACGACCACGAGACTGAGCAATATCTTTGTGCGTAATGATAGCTAGTGCATCAACTGTTTCGCCATTCAGCAGTACGTCTACACGTACCATGTTTGATGGCTCGTAACGTTGGAAGTTGTAATCCAATGATGCATAGCCGCGAGACGTTGACTTCAGACGGTCGAAGAAGTCTAGAACTACTTCTGCCATAGGAAGATCGTACGTCACAGCAACTTGGTTACCGTGGTAGACCATGTCTACTTGTACGCCACGCTTCTCAACACACAGTGTGATTACGTTACCTAGGTAATCCGAAGGTACCAGAATATTACAGCGTGCAATTGGCTCACGAATTTCTTCTAGGTCATTAACCGCTGGCAGTTTAGCCGGGCTATCAACGTAAAGAACCGTTTTATCTGTTTTTACAACTTCATACACTACTGTTGGAGCAGTTGTGATTAGGTCTAGGTCGTATTCACGCTCTAGACGCTCTTGGATGATCTCCATGTGAAGCATTCCTAAGAAGCCACAACGGAAACCAAAACCAAGTGCTGCTGAACTTTCTGGTTCAAAGAACAGTGATGCATCGTTCAGGCTTAATTTGCCTAACGCGTCACGGAAGTTTTCGTAGTCATCAGATGATACAGGGAATAGACCAGCGTATACCTGAGGCTTCACTTTTTGGAAACCAGGTAGACGTTCAGTGCTGCCGCCTTTTGCAAGCGTCAACGTATCACCAACCGGTGCACCTAGGATGTCTTTAATACCACAAACAACCCAACCTACTTCGCCAGTATTTAGCTCTGTAGTATCGATTTGCTTAGGCGTGAAGATACCTAGACGGTCAACACCCCATACTTGGTCTGTCGACATTACTTTGATCTTATCGTTCTTCTTCAGCTTACCGTTTTTGATACGAACCAAAGAAACTACGCCAAGGTAGTTATCGAACCAAGAGTCAATGATCAACGCTTGTAGAGGCGCTTCAGGATCACCTTCCGGTGGCGGGATTGCCGTCACGATGTTTTCTAGAACATCATCAACACCCAAACCTGTTTTCGCAGAACAGCGAGTCGCTTCCATCGCATCGATGCCAACGATCTCTTCGATTTCTTCAGCAACACGTTCTGGTTCAGCAGCTGGTAGGTCAATCTTGTTCAAGATTGGCACTACTTCCAGTTCCATTTCGATTGCTGTGTAACAGTTTGCTAGAGTTTGTGCTTCAACACCTTGGCCAGCATCCACTACAAGTAGTGCGCCTTCACAAGCCGCTAGAGAACGAGATACTTCGTAAGAAAAGTCTACGTGTCCAGGAGTGTCGATAAAGTTAAGTTGGTAAGTTTCACCATCTTTAGCTTTATAATCTAAAGTCACACTCTGCGCTTTAATTGTAATACCACGCTCGCGTTCTATATCCATAGAATCGAGGACTTGAGCTGCCATCTCACGTTCACTTAATCCTCCACAAACTTGGATTAAGCGGTCAGAAAGGGTCGACTTACCGTGGTCGATGTGGGCGATAATCGAAAAATTACGAATGTGCTTCATAGGCTTGGTGTGACTAAACTCTTTGAATAGGGATAATAAGAAAGCCGCGACACGTCCAATCTAGATTCAGCATTGGTGGCGGCATTTCAATCAAGTTGGCAGATTCTACCCAATTTAAGGGCAAGAAGCATCATAAATTAGACGAGAGACTCACCTAGAATTCGAATCAATACGACTTCTTGCTTGGATTTGTCTTCCATAGGTTTGGCCAACCGCTTCGCTAAGGCAATCCCACCAGCAGTAAACAGCGCTGCACTGAGTATGACTATCCCCTCGCCCCCTTGGAGCAAGGGTTGTAACAAGAGTTGTCCAAAACCAGCACCAATCATCAACATGAAAAGTGGGATGAGATAAACGATCGCAGCCGACTGAAGTAGGCTTTTTTCTGGAAAGCCAATTTCTACAATTTGTCCTGCTTTGACTAAACTTTTGGTTTTAAGCTGCCAAAACAAAGATTTATTGCCAACAGCCTTAGTCACAATACCCGTGCCGCAGCTTTTTTGAGAAGAGCAACTGCTACAACTAGTTTGTTGTTCACAGCTCAGCTGAACAAAATATTGCTTACCTGTTCGTTCGACCGAGCTAACGGTCGCTAACGCGGTCATCATTGCGTTGACACCTGTTTGTTGAACGTCACAGATTGAGCTACACGTTTGGCGGTTGCTGGCGGAATATCACCAACGACAGAGATTTCTTTATCGCCAATCACTAAGCTGTGTAAGGTTCTGCGCCCTTGGCGTACCAATTGCCCTTTCAATGAATGCTCATCTTTATCGGCGATATACACAGAAAAGCTAAACAACCCATCACTAAACAGCTGACTTTCGACCATTTTATCGGTCGCTGCCATTTGATAACGACTAAGCTCTTTTGACTTAAACCCTTCCGGAATCCAGGCAGCTTGCCAGTTAGTTTCGCTCACAAGACCTTCTGGCAGTGATAGAACCTTAGGTAACTGAGCTTGATTCAAGCCTCCCATAGCCTCGGCAATCTTGTCACTCACCACGAAAGAGATGGTGCGGTACTGTTCAAGCACTTCGCCATCACGGTCAAGAAGGTCTGCACGCAATGGAAGGCTCGTTTTTTCATCAACCCAAACCACGTAAGAGTAACGAAGGCCGTCTTTCGGCACGACACGTAGGACTTGAGTGGTGCTGCCCGCCTCACGAGAACGTCCAACTTTTACAAAGTCGTAGAACTGATTAAGAGATTCGATATCTCGATTAATCATTGGAATAACAGGTGCAACCATACTGCCAGACTGAATAGTAAAAGGCTCTGTTCCCGGTTCGATATAGCTAACTTCATTGCCACGTCGAATGACTTCACGAACAGGGCCACTCAGATAAACAAGGTGTGCAAGTTGTTGGTCGTCTTTAACTGCATGTCGATAAACCAGAGGTTCGATACTGCTCTTCTTTATCAATATGTAGGAGAGTTCGTAATTTAGATGCTGACTGGCCTCGTTCATTTGATGTAACAATGCCTTTGCAGTAGTTTCCTCTGCAAAGGCTGTTGGAGACATCAAGCTGAACAGTGTCAGTGCACTGACCAGGATTTTCTTCATTCAATGTCCGATTCTAGATGTGCATCTTGCATTGGCGATGCATCACTGTTTAATCTTAGTTGTAGCTCATAATCTTCTAGCATTGCATGAACGCGTTTACGCTGCTCTTGCAAGTTAGCTTCAGATGCAGGCTTTTCAACAGAGTCACGAGTCAAGCTTACTGGTTCAGCAGAGCCCGCAAATGGAATCGTTTGTAGCACAGGCAACTGTTCTGGTGCTGCTGGATCGCTACCACCATATTGCTGAACACCTAGAACAACGGCCAGAGAAACACACGCTGCCACGGCAACTTGTCCAAACTGTTGTAACCACGCAGGAAGCTGACGCTTCGCTTGCTGAGGTTTGGGCTGCTCTTCAATTGGAGTAACAGCCGGTTCTAAATTCACTTGGTGCAGATTCGACATTGAACCATGAGCAGGCTCATTATCAAGAGCTGCCGCAACACTGTTAGCAATGTTCCACTCTGGAGTTTCTGGCGCATCCCCACGCATAACATCACCAATTAAATGGTAACTCTGCCAGGTATCCATGCTTTCTTGATCAGATTCTAGGTCTACTATGAGAGCTTTATCGATCGTTTCACCATCCATGAGTGCCGAAAGCTTTTCTTTATCAGCCATTATTTTCACCATAATTATTACAAGTTCTAGCGTTGCAAAAGAGGCTTAATTTTCTTTTCCACCGCTTCACGAGCTCGGAAAATACGCGAACGTACGGTTCCTACAGGGCAATCCATTACTTCTGCAATCTCTTCGTAGCTCAAACCTTCGAGCTCTCGCAACGTCATTGCAGTTTTTAAGTCTTCTGGTAGCGCTTCAATCGCTCCAAAAACAACTTGTTTCAATTCTTTAGACAGCGTTAAGTTCTCAGGGTTCGATATTTCTTTTAACGCGCTGCCTGTTTCGTAATATTCTGCATCTTCTGCATCTACATCGGTTGCTGGCGGCCTACGGCTTTGGGCAACGATATGATTTTTAGCGGTGTTCACGGCAATTCGGTATAACCATGTATAGAAGGCACTCTCGCCACGAAAGTTAGGTATCGCGCGGTAAGCTTTAATAAAAGCTTCTTGTGCTACATCAGGTACATCACCGGAATTATTCACGTATCGAGAGATAAGATTACAAACTTTGTTTTGATACTTAACCACTAGTAAGTTAAATGCCTGCTTATCTCCACTCTGAACTCGCTCAATCAACACTTGATCGGTTAGCTGCTCGTTCATTCGAGCGGGTACTCCTATTGTTATAACCCTCACCTTCACAGATATGGGTACTAATTATGCGAAATGTAGTATTGACACCACCGTCTACAAGAGCACTATTGTGACTAAGCCAAATACCGAAAGTTCCAACTTTCTTAAAATTATTTGCCATTATTGTTTCACAATGTGATGTAATAAAAATAGCTATCCCTATCAATTTGGGGAAACTTGAGCAAAAGCAATGGTATTGAGCAATTAAATATTTCTAGATAGCTGTCTATATATTGATTTTGCATAGCGTTTAAGGATGACTCTGGAGAGATTATAACAGTCTTAGCCAAACTCCTAAAACAAGACAAAGTCAATTGAGAGTGGACAACTCGACTATAGCCCGGGATTTAATAAGTTTTATGAACGCAAACCGTGAACATCAGTGTGATGTATTAGTGGTAGGAAGTGGTGCGGCAGGCTTGTCATTAGCCTTACGCGTAGCAGAACATGCAAAAGTAATTGTATTAAGCAAAGGACCACGCAGCGAAGGATCGACGTATTACGCACAAGGTGGTATCGCCGCGGTGTTCGATGAGTCGGACAGTATTGAGTCTCATGTAGAGGATACTCAAATCGCTGGGGCTGGGTTATGCGAAGAAGATACAGTTCAATTCATTGCTGAAAATGCGAAAGAGTGTGTGCAATGGCTGATTGATGGTGGTGTTCCATTTGATAAAGATGAGAACAGCACAGAAGGCCAACCAAAATATCACCTCACTCGTGAGGGTGGCCACAGTCACCGCAGAATTCTGCACGCTGCCGATGCAACTGGCATGGCGATGCAAACCTCACTACAAGATAACGTCAACAACCACCCAAATATCGAGATCTTCGAGCGCCACAATGCGCTGGATTTGATCACGGAAGATAAGATTGGTGGTTCAAAAGACAAGGTGATCGGTGCCTACATTTGGAACCGTAACCAAGAACATGTTGAAACCGTGCGCGCTAAGTTTGTTGTATTAGCAACAGGCGGCGCTTCAAAGGTTTACCAATACACCTCTAACCCAGATGTTTCTTCAGGTGATGGTATTGCTATCGCTTGGCGTGCGGGTTGTCGTGTGGCAAACCTTGAGTTCAACCAGTTCCACCCAACTTGTTTATTCCACCCAGAAGCGCGTAACTTCCTACTAACGGAAGCACTGCGTGGTGAAGGTGCTTACTTGCGTCGTCCAGATGGTTCTCGCTTTATGAAGGACTTCGATGAGCGCGGTGAACTGGCGCCACGTGATGTGGTTGCTCGTGCAATTGACTTCGAAATGAAGCGCTTAGGTGCCGACTGTATGTATGTTGATATCAGCCACAAGCCTGAAGAATTCATAACAGCGCACTTCCCGATGATCCATACTCGCTTGATGGACTTGGGCATCGACATGACCAAAGAGCCGATCCCTATCGTACCAGCCGCTCACTACACGTGTGGTGGTGTCATGGTGAATAAGCAGGGTCAAACCGACCTAACGAACTTGTATGCGATTGGCGAAGTGAGCTACACCGGCTTACACGGTGCAAACCGAATGGCTTCTAACTCACTGCTTGAGTGTGTGGTTTACGCATGGGCAGCAGCAAAAGATATCGTTGAGAACATCGACCAATCTCAACTGTGCGCTGAACTGCCAGCATGGGATGAAAGCCAGGTCACCAACAGTGATGAAGAAGTTATCATTCAACACAACTGGCACGAACTGCGCCTATTCATGTGGGATTACATGGGCATTGTTCGAACGGATAAACGACTAGAGCGAGCATTGCGTCGCATTCAGATGCTGCAACAAGAAACTCATGAGTACTACAGCTACTTCAAGGTTTCGAATAACTTATTAGAACTGCGTAATTTGCTACAAGTGGCAGAGCTAATGGTTCGTTGTGCAATGCAGCGCAAAGAGAGCCGCGGCCTACACTACACGTTGGATTACCCTGAACTTGCTGAAGACAGTGGCCCAACGATTCTGACGCCAGAGAAACGCCAATCATAATAATTGGTTAAACGTGCTTAGCGAATTAGCCGTCAGCGGAAAATGATTAAACGAAAGGGAGCCGAGAGCTCCCTTTTCTTTTGTCTAACGCTTTCTTTTATCTAGCGTGTTCGTTGTAAGTTCGCCAGAAAATGACGATATTCGCGCTCGCAACAGCTGTCTCGCCAAAGCAGTACCGAGTGCCCACATTCAAACTGTAATTTAACGAAGAACTGCGCCCAGATCTTATCAACGGACTTGAGTCGGTAAGTTCGGTCATTGAGTCGAATATCACCATCCTCTTTATAATCAAAACGGCCATGGGCACTATTCAAAATCAGATGATTAGTTTGAAGCAGATGAATCAGCAGTGCCAAGCAATAAAGGCTGACAACAAGTGGAATAGAAGACAGGACGATGAAAAACAAAAGGCACCCGAAAACAGTGCCCTTTGCGAATAATGCGGAATATGAAGGGTTAAGCTGGAGCTTAACGAACCTTGCTGAGGTTGTGTGCGACAATTTTATCAACCATTGATGCATGGCCTAGGTTTTCACTGCGTCCGTGTCCCATCACCCAAGTAAACAAATCTGGGTCATCACACTCTAATAGAGAAACAAACTCGCGCTGTTCCTGCTCTTGCAATGAATCAAAACACTCTTCGAAAAATGGCATGATGACTACATCAAGTTCTAACATGCCGCGACGGCAACCCCATTTAATTCGTGCTTTCTGCTCTGCAGTGTACATTGGCTATCCTCACCTATAATTTTTCTTTCTCGGAGTGTAACAAGTCATACGCCCTGTAACTACTATGTGAGTCACAGTCCCTATCTAAGCTCACAAAAAAACCTAGGCTGACAAAGAAACAGAACCGGATTAACATAGAGCCAAATAAAATTCTTAGGAAAGATAAAATGGATTGGAAAAACACATTTCAGCCACTCGCTCATACGCAAAATGAATCGCTTCCAGAACTGATGATGACACACGTGTCAGACTGGAGCGCAATCACCATGATAGGCGATGACAAAAAGTCGTACCTACAGGGTCAAGTAACGTGCGATGTCGTCACTCTTCCTAATGATGAATCCACATTAGGCGCGCACTGTGATGCAAAAGGAAAGGTATGGAGTATCTTTCGTTTGTTCCACCACAACGGTGGCTACGCACTCATGCAACCTAAATCAGCGATTGAAGTCGAGCTCGTTGAAATCAAGAAGTACGCGGTGTTCTCTAAGGTCGATATCGAGCAAACGTCTGACGTTGTTATCGGTGTGATGGGTTCGTCAGCTAATCAATACATTGATTCTATTTCAGAAAGCCAAGGTAATGTGCGTGCTATCTCTGGTGGTACAGCGGTTCAAGTTGCAGATAACCGCTGGGCTCTACTTGTGACAGAAGAAGCCGCTGAAGCCTTGGTATCAAACAGCGCTGCGGAGAAAGTATCAGAAACACTTTGGCAATATCATGAAATTCTTGATGCTCAGCCTAACCTATCGAAAGCAGAGCAAAACGAGCACATCCCTCAAGCGCTTAACCTGCAAGCGATTGATGGAATCAGCTTTTCAAAAGGCTGCTACACAGGTCAAGAAACGGTAGCTCGTGCCAAGTACCGTGGTATGAACAAGCGTGAGATGCGCATTGTTTCAGGAACGACAGCAGAAGTATTGTCTCTAGAGAACCCAATTGAACTAGAGCGTAGCGTGGGTGAGAACTGGCGTGGCGCAGGCCGACTATTAAACGTCTATCAATTTGCTGATAACCGAGCGATTGGTTTGATGGTACTGCCAAACAACCTTGATGACGATGTTCAGCTGCGACTGACCGCGCAGCCTGATCAAACATGGAATATCCTGCCACTGCCGTACAGCCTTGACGACGAGTAACCACGTGGAAACGCAGATTACACAATGGCTGGATCAACAGCAGGTGAATTATCGCCTGCTGATGCAAAGCAAGCCAACCACCAGCATTGAAGAAACCGCACAAGAGCGAGGCATCGACGCCTCTCAAATGGTGAAGTGCATCCTGCTTAAGGATATGGGTAACCAGTATGCGTTAGCCTGTACTGCTGGTGACCGCTCTGTCGATCCCAAGAAAGTACGCTCGGTACTGAATTGCCGTCGAATGACCTGCGTGTCTCTCGCTGATGTTGAAACAATCACTGGCTTTAAAGTGGGTTGTGTTGGCCCGCTCGCTCTCAAGAGACACATGCCGATCATTTTTGATCCTTCCATTCAAAACAACTCGACCGTAACCATTAGCGCCGGCGACCGAATGGCTGGCGTTGCGCTGGATCTCAATGATCTTATGGCGCTATGTGCACCGACCGTCGCGGACATCAGTCGATGATCGTTTAGATCATGCTTCGCAAACTTCATTTTAATATTTCATTGAGTACATTTTTAGTGTGAACCTCGTCATAAGAAGAACACACCATTAATAAATAGTTACTCAAAATAAAAGCATAAGTAGTCACAAAGTTAAATTTGCGTTATTGTAAATTTACTGACTAGCTATTAAGCAAATCAGTGCAAGTGAATCCACTGAGTAACATCAGTATCCACTTTTGTGTAATGCATCTGTGACTATTCGCCCGTTTTAGACGGGCTTTTTTTTTGTCCGAAATTTACAATTTGATTACACAAACAAAAAAATCCCGCCTATTCTTATACTTGTAACATTATCACTGCTTAATACTGAACAGAAAAGTTCACGGCAGTTCACTACTCAGTATTATTTTGGGGAGGAGCTCACGTAAAAATAGATATTTACTGAAGAAAGTGCTTAGAACAGCACAAATATCTAATTAACGTCAACGCTACTGCATATAACTCCATGCTTATCACAATTATTATCTCGGAGTTTTTCTATAATATGCAGGCTAGGTAAATATAAGGATAATTAAGAATGAGACTGTTTAAGCGCTATACACCGAGTATGATTGCTAAACATGTAAGTCGACTTTTCAAAGGACGAATCTACATTTACGGCGTAGGAAAATTTGAGTTTGATAACGGTAAGCTAGTGCTACCAGACCGAGCAGAAAAACGTCACTTTCAAACAGTGAAAGAAATAAATAGTGAAATCATGAAACTGCGCTGCGCGTACGCATGACCTGATTATCTACAGAATTAAATCGAGTAGGAGGAGGCCTCACGGCCTCCGTCCTCTCACACCACCGTACAAGC
>NZ_JBFSUX010000054.1:0-20879 GCF_041467595.1 Vibrio sp. 10N.247.311.13
TAATAATCACCCATACTGGCCGTTTCTATCTGAGATCCAATTAGGAAACAAAGCCAACCCAGATTACAAAAAAAGGGCTTACTGGCTGAAAGAAGTCGCTGGGTTATTATTCAGCGCAAGCAAGTATACAATTGCCTCCAAGTTCTATACAGCCGCTACCGACATCGAAGATACAGCAGAGAATGCAGTTTTACTGGCAGATAGCTTAATCTTCTGCGGACGTTTTGAGGAGGCATCTGATTTGCTCGACACCTACATTCCGAAACTTAAAGTAAGAAACTCTATCTGGTGCCTAAAAAATTGGACTCTTGATCTACTAGTGAATGATTTAGGCATAAAGAAACAACAAATCGGTAAAGTTGCCACTACTAAGTTCATCGAAAATGCTAACGAAGACGAAATCATAGAATACATAGCCAAGACAAATGCTATATGCCCAGAATGCTGGTATTCATTAGCTCAAAAGTTTGTTGATGCTCAAGACTATAATAGAGCATGCATTAGCTACTTGCTTTCAGCATTTTCAGATGAACGCTACAGAAATACGTGGATGAACGCATTACAATGTGCATACAACATAGAAGACCTAATTGCATTTTCTCATTTAATAGAAGTCATTGGTAATAAGTTTGGAAGTGAAGCTATTGGTGAGTTCTTCTCTAACATTCCTGTAGATACAAATGACGATTTTCATGAAAAATTAAGTGACGCTGCATTGCAGGCAATTCAGCACTGTGAAGACTATAACAATGAACAAAAAGATAACACGTATGAAATTAGGTTTGGAGATAGCAAGTCAGTGAATACAATTGCACTAGAACGTCATTGATGTAATGAATGAGCAAATTTGGTCACTAAGCTCGAGGCTCTGCTTTAACTCAAGTAATCAGTGAAAGACTAATTTAGCGAAGTCACTGACACGGCTTTGTCCAGAGTCTTCATAGACCTGACATTTTACTCGTGGCACTTTTCTCAAAAAGTGCCAGCTAACTCAGATCTGCTCCATTCCTTCTCACCGAAATAGTTTACTCGTCATATTGCAATCTAATCCCAATACCTCTAATTAAGTTATTGATTACTAATTGAACTGTGATTGTAAAGGCTGCATTATAGGAGTATCAAAATCGGCTAAAGGCCGTATGAAAAGCGTTAGCTAAATGGGGGAAATATGAACATTTTAGAAAGTTTTTTGGTTGGGACAGCTTCTACAATTGTTGGTGGTATTGTTTTAGCCGTATTCTTCTTTTGGTTGCGTGAAAAATGCTTTGGCGTTGCTGATGTAACGGGCAAGTGGCACTTCAATATGATTACGGAAAAAACAGCATACAACCCATATGAAGGTATGGAATTGCGTTACGTTTGTGTTGTTTGGCGAGAAGGTAATCACCTATACGGTTCTGTTGAAAAAATCTATGAAAAATCTAGTACAGGTGAACGTGAATACGTCGGAAAAAATCGTTCTCGGGGTAAATTGACTGGTGCATATGAGAAAAACTATTTTAGCAAAGACAGAGTTCATATTCATATTAGTGAACAAGGTACTGGTCGCGAGTCAACTAACTATTTCACATTGACAGTTGAAAAGCGGTTGGTTGGGTGGTAAATTCTGCTCGTTTGTCGCAGATCAAGAAGGGGCTTCTAGTTGGCAAAGAGAACCGTTTTAAAACTAGTGTATTTGTTATTGTCGCTCCCGATGATTGCTGTAGCGATCTTATGCTACTTGTTTAACTTTGGAAACGTGCGGCTTTATTACAAACAATGCATTAATGCCGCTCGTAAAAATAATAAAACGTATTCAAAAAGACTAATTCAATGCCTTTACTTTGGCGAAGATAAACGAGGTCAAAGCCATTTAGGTGTAGATTACATTGGGGTTTTTAGAGCAATTTTGTCTATTGCAAGAGGTCAACTCCAGGGAGCTAGTACTATTGAACAACAGTTTGTACGCACCGTTATTGGGCGCTATGAAAGAACTTTGAAAAGGAAGTTGCTTGAGCAATTACTTTCTCATTTAGTTTGTTTAAGGCTTACTAAGCTTCAAATTGCAGAGAGTTACCTGTCCATTGCTTTTTTCGGTACGCATATGCAAGGTGTGGTCTCGCTATGTGACCAATTAACCCCTAAATCTTATGATTTAAGTTTTTATGCTGGTGTTGTTGCAAGACTCAAGTACCCGCAACCGAAAAGGGAATCTCAAGCATGGGTTACAAAACATCTGAATCGAACAGAATGGATCATGCGCCAATATAATTCTGCTAACAAGCGTTTAAGGTTTCAAGATACTTATTCTAATCTAGATAGAGCACGTTAGACCCTGAACTCTAACGCGTTTATGTCCAGGACCTTGATAGGTTGAATAGCTTTTGTTCACCACTGGGAAGGGATTCTATTTGTGAGCACAAATAGGTCCCTTCGAGTCAATATTTTTATATTCACTACAAACCATTAATCACTTTTATATTTTACGGTCGTGTAATTTATGCGGGAACAATTGGGTATAAACCTGCCACAAGGTATTTAGGTTCCTATGACCAGTTACCTGAGCAACTTCCTCAATCGTAAAGCCTTTCTCGAACAAACGGCTTGCACCTTCACGGCGTAGGTCATGATAGCGCAGGTTATCAATCCCAACCTTTTGACACACTTCAACGAAGCCTCGGCCAACCGAGCGTGGGTTATATGGAAATATCAACTCACCTTTACGCTCTTGCCTCATTACAATATCAAACGCTTCACCAAGTAGAGGAACGACCATGTGGTTGCCTTCTTTCTTACGTGGGTCTTTTCGGTCGCGTACGATCACTGTTTTAAGTTCTTCGTTTAAGTCCTCCCATCGAATACCACACACTTCGCTTACCCTCATACAGCTCAGGATACTGAAGTCTAAAAGTATAGAGTAGGGGATTTTGTTTTCTCTACGTTGCTCACGTTCTTCTAGTGCTTCTTTTAACAGGTCTATTTCATCGGTGGTAGGGCGCCTTGTTCGTTTCTCTGATTTACCGATGAGCTTCATTTCATACAGAATGGGTGTTGCTTCTAAGAATGTGTTCACGTTCGCGGCAACGTTGAACACAGGGTTAGCTCGTTTGAATACCGAACGTAAAAAATAGATGTCGGAATAAACGGTAGAGGGCTTGGTTCCCGTACTGCATCTATTTTGGCAATGCTCAATTAAGTCTTTAGTCGTTAGCTCATCGGAATAGATTTTTGCTATGTCACAATCACGGAGCATTTTTAATACGGTTTGTTTAGATCGGCCAGTATTGTCCCAGAGATTTTTGTTTTCAATGAACATGTCTAGCAGCTGGCCAATGGGTACAGAACGGTCTTGAGTTTCACCTTCGTCTATCTTTCGGACTTCATTTTTTGCCCAGGCAGTAGCGAGCGTTTTCTTCTTATGAGTTTTGGAAAAACGTTGAGCAATTTTGCTTCGATGTTTTACGGTAACTGTGGCTTTGTAGCGAGATTCACCGCTCGCTAGAGTTCGCTTTTCAATACTATAAGATGCCATGAACGTGTGCCTCTGAGGTGTACCAAAAGGGTGGTTTGAGGGGTACAAAAGGTGTACCAAGGTTCAGAGATTATAGCAGTTTATTGAAGTTCTTCTAGCTTGTGTTTGCATTAAGTGTTTGAAAATAATGGTGTATGTGGCTATTGCTAGGTAGGGCGGGGAGTGGCGTATTTTAGTGAAACTTGTAGATTGTCGGTTTAAGAGCCATTGAGAGGGTGTCTTAGGTAGAAATAGTGAAGGGGAATATTACCTTAAATCTCTGAATAGCGGGTAAAAAAATAGCCAGCAGAGGCTGGCTATTTTTAGAAAGCTTTAAAATACTAAATTAAAGTACTTTGATGCTGTCAGCTTGTGGGCCTTTTTGACCTTGAGATACTACGAACTCAACTTTTTGGCCTTCAGCAAGAGTTTTGAAACCGTCGCCAGTGATAGCAGAGAAGTGTGCGAATACGTCTGGGCCGTTTTCTTGTTGAATGAAGCCGAAGCCTTTAGTTTCGTTGAACCATTTTACTGTACCAGTAACTGTGTTAGACATGATGATATCCTAAAATTAAATTTTTATTTTGAGCCAATTGTGGCACTGATAGCGCGGAAAAGTTTATTGCTATTGCGTACAACACAACGGGGTTACTAGTAATCCAACGAAATGTTTATATACAAAGAACTTTCTTTCTAGCCGGGAACGAGTCTAAATCAAATCAGGGGATAGTCAATCGAATACATAGGGAAAGGTTGCAGAAACTTGGGGGTAGTCAAACTTTGCATTCCTTAAATATCATGGAGTTACAGTTGTATGGTGATTTGTTGTAGTTTTTGTGAAAAAGGTGGTCGAAATTGATGACGAATTTGGAGTAAATGCACTGTTTTAGCGCATTCATTTTTGCAAATTTAAAGCCGCTAACTGGGCGTTGAGCCCACTTTTAACGGCTTATATTTATAAATGTCGTTGTAAGGTAAGTGCCTTTACTTGAACGAGGTCTCGGCTACTTTTTCAAGCGGTACAGGTTGCCATTATCAGTGCTGAAGAAGATGTCTCCGTTTGGTGAAGTTTCGATGTCTCTTATCCTTTCGCCCAAGTCCTCTAAAATGCGTTCTTCCTCGATTGCCTCACCTTGTTCATTGACTGTCACAATATTGATGTGAGTAAGTTTTAGTGCGCCAGCCAGCAGTTTGCCTTTCAGCTCTGGGTATTTGTCTCCTTGGTAAACAATCAAACTGCCCGGAGCGATTGAAGGAACATAGACTTTTTTTGGCGCTTCAATACCATCTTTGGTTTCCGATTCGCCAACGCCGATAGGGCCCCAATACTCTTTTCCGTGTGAGGTGACAGGCCACCCATAGTTGGCACCCGCTTTTATTAGGTTAATTTCATCACCACCGCGAGGGCCGTGTTCAATCGACCAAAGCTTTTGAGTCGGGAAATCGTAATACAGACCTTGTGGATTACGATGGCCAAAGCTCCAAATTTCATTGAGCACTTTGTTGTTATCCGTGAATGGGTTATCGCTTGGTGTGCTTCCATCGGCATTCAGTCGTAATATTGATCCGGCGTGAGTCATGGTGTCTTGGCCGTTGTCTCGATCACCACGGTCGCCGATTGAAAAATACAGGTGGCTATCATCAAAGGTGATACGGCTACCAAAGTGACGTCCGGTGTCCGTTCTAGATTTAGATACAAACACATCTGTCCAATTGGTTACTTCATTATTGCTGTAATTAGCAGAAGCCAGTGTCGTTACGCCTTCACTATCGACGTCTTTACTGTAAGTGACGTAGAACTTTCCGTTTTCAAAAGGGGAGAGTGCGATATCCAATAATCCACCTTGGCCTTTCGCCCATACATTGGGCAGCCTGAACAGTGTGTTTTGATCGCCTGTTTTTAAATCGACATGTTTAATGACGCCTGATTTTTCTGTGACTAACATGGACTTATCGTTGACATAAGCCAGCCCCCAAGGGATCACGAGTCCGTCGGTGATCTTCTCTGCCTGCCATGCAAAGGCTGACGTTATATGACCAGAGGCAAGCAGCGCCAAAGCACATGAAAAAATACGGTGATGAGTGTTCATTGAAATCCCTTGATTATGAGCATCTAGTGTTAGTCTAGCGCTTGTGACCGATTGGCGGAAAGCCGAGGTTGCTGAAAAGTGACTATTCACATATTTAGTTGAACGCCTATTGTATGATTATACAAGCTCACGTATGTTTACTGTGCCTTTCTCTATTTGATCCCGTCGGAGCATTATGAACAACTCACCAGCAGCATTTTCGCTATTTTCTCAGTTTTTATGTTGTGAGTTAGATACGCACGATTTTTCTTCGAACGGACCTATTAAACGATGAGTCGTGGATTTGATTTTAAATCGATCTTACTTGCGTGTTTGGTCATCAGTATCGGCCAGCTCAGTATGGGCTTGGTGTTTCCTTCTTTGCCTTGGATCGCAAAAGATTTTGATGTCTCGCTAGAGCAAGCCCAGCTTTTGGTGAGTGTGTATTTATTAGGCTTTGGCCCTTCCCAGTTTATTTATGGCCCTATTTCCGATGCTTTGGGACGCAAGAAGGTACTGCTAAGCGGTTTGTTGATTGCCATGCTTGGGTTATTGATGATCATCTTCTTCAGCCATTCGTTTACTAGCATGGTGATGGGGCGATTCCTGCAAGGCATAGGAACCGGTTGTTGCGCGGTACTTGCTCGTGCTTCTACGCGAGACAGATTCAGTGGGGCAGACTTGCCTTTGGCGATGTCTTACATTGCTATGGTTGCGTCTATAACACCTTTGATCGCGCCCGTTATCGGTGGATTCATTAACTTCCACTTCGGTTGGAGCATGGTGTTCATCTCACTACTTGGCTATGTCTCATTGGCTTGGGGTGTATTGGCGTTCAAGTTTAAAGAAACTGTCACTCAGGTTTCGGCGATCCCTTCACCGAATAAAATGGTTTCTCAATATAAAGAGCTACTCACTTCTCGTTATTTTATGAGCTTTGCGAGTATCGGTTGGCTTAACTTTAGCTTGATGATCACCACTGTGTCGGTGATGCCATTTATCATGCAAAACCAGATTGGTATGACGTCAGATGAATACGCGATGTGGGCGGTGATTCCAGCATTAGGCATGCTTGGCGGAACAGGCTTATGTAACCGTATTCGCCCTATGCTGGGTAACAAGAAAACTCTGTTATGCACACCTGTATTGCACGTTGCTGCGGCCTTGTGGCTGTTCTTCTGTCCACTCGAACCTTTGTATCTCATGCTTGGCCAGTTCTTGATGATCCTTGGTAATGGTATTGCGTTACCTTGTGCTCAGGCGTTAGTGATGTTGCCTTATAAGAAGAACGCTGGCGCGGCGGCTGCGATGTCTGGTGGCGGGCAGATGGTGGTGTCTTCAATTGTGAGTATGAGCCTGGTTCAGTTAGGGTTAGGGGAAGCGTGGCATTTATCGCTCGTTATCATGCTGTTCACATTGATTACCCTGTTTAACATTTTGCGTGGTTTCAGTAGCCAAGAAGCGAGAGAGTCTCAGCTCAGTTAGTTGCTTAGGTAATTAGCTAGCTGCCTGGCTAGTAGGAACGAGAAGGCCATTGAAATGATGAATTTCAATGGCCTTTTTAATGTTCAGCGCTTTGGTTTAAGTTACCAGAATATATGCTATTTTCTGACTGCTTAGGGCAAGTGGTAGTGTTCCGAGCGCAGCTTGCGGCAGGGACGTTAGTTTCCATTATTGCTGGCAGCTACTTTATCTTCTTGCTACTGAAATCTCGAAGAACATAGGTTTTGCTCATGACCGAAAGCCATTGCTAATCAAAGCTACTGGCAATCAAAGCCATTGGCGATAAAAGCTACGGATGAAAAGCAGTGAATGGAGCGATCCATCACTGCTTTTTTGTTGATGTCGTTTGTGTAAAGGGAAAGACGTTAAGCAACACAGGTCTCGCTTCTTAATGTGCAAGTTTGGCATATGTTAATAAAATGTATAACCTAAAGGTCTGACCACTGATAAGGTAGCCACCATGCCAAACCTCGATCGTATTACTTGTTCTATCGATGAAAACCAAATTGCGACGGTTGTGTTGAATCGACCCGATAAGCTCAATGCTATTGATATGGCAATGTTTCAAGGCGTGAATAACATGGTGACTCAGCTGAAAAAGAACACCGAGATTCGTGCCGTAATAGTAAAAGGTGAGGGTTCTGATTTTTGTTCAGGGCTTGATGTTAAGTCCCTATTAACCAGTAAATCTGGGGCGATGAAGCTCTTGTTTAAATGGCTACCGACATTGCCTAACGCTGCACAACGCTTTTCATTGGGTTGGCGAGATATTCCATGCCCTGTCATTTTTGCGATTCATGGTCGTTGTTGGGGAGGCGGCCTGCAATTGGTCAGTGGGGGTGATTTTAGAATTGCTAGCCCGGATGCGAACTTCTCTATATTGGAAGCAAAGTGGGGTCTGATTCCAGACATGGGAGGCGCTATCGCTTTTAGAGAGCTGATGCGTAAAGATCACACCCTTGAAATGGCGATGACGGCCAAAGTGATCGACTGTGAAACCGCTAAAGAATATGGGTTGGTGACCAAGATTGCCGAAGATCCTTACGCTGAAGCCTATGCGTTGGCACTTGAGTGTGCGAATCGGTCGCCAGATGTCGTCGCTGCTAACAAGAAGCTCTACAACAAGACTTGGTGGTCAAGCCCGGGCATGGCTGTATTCTGCGAAACTTGGTATCAGATAAAGGTTGGGTTAGGTAAGAACAGGGCGATTGCTGCTCAACGTGAAATTCATCGAGACAAACCACGCCCTTACGTCGCCAGAAAGTTTAAATAGCGCTTGTACAGGAATAATGGATATTCCCTTTGTTTATTGAGCTTTGCGGTAACCTTAGAGCAATTTAATGTCTAAGGCTAAATGAGCGCTCTGATGAACAAAACTTTTACTTACTCTCTAGCTGCCACTGCAATTTTTACGAGCTTAAATGCATTCGCAAGTGGCCTGTTTTTGCAAGAAGCTGTCGTTGCCAACGCTGGTACTACTGGCGCTGGTGATGGTGTTTACACTCGATCTGCAGCGGCGATGTGGACAAACCCTGCCACTATGTCTCACATGGGCGAAAGCAAAACGACCATCAACACCATGGCATTCGATCTTGAAATGAAGTATCAAGATAACGGTGGTAATCCAGATGGTAAAGCTCATTCCGTAATGCCGTCATTTGGTGCCTTCCACGCTCATCAAGTCACAGACAAATTACACCTTGGTATCGCGCTTGGCGCTGTTGGCGGCTCTAGCCTTGATTACGGCAGTGATTGGGCGGGTGCTGCACTTCTAGAAGATATCACTCTTACTGCAATGCAAGTGAACCCATCACTGAGTTATAAGCTGAATGACCAATGGTCAGTAGGCGCGGGTGTGCAATTCAGTTGGGCTGCATTCCAACAAACAACGTCAATGCTTACTGCGAAGCAAGATACTGACTGGGCATACGGCTATAACCTTGGCGTAATGTACACACCGACAGATAAACTTAAGCTGGGCGCAAGTTACCGTTCTAAGCTAGAGCATGAGTTTAACAATGATGTAAATGGCGTTATTAACCAAGGCGTATTGAATTCATTATCAACTGATATTGCTTTACCTGAAATCATCGATGTCAGTGCGAGCTATGCTTTGAACTCTCAACTTGACCTGCTTGCTAGTATTCAGTTCCACCGTTGGAGTGAATGGGATACAACCGTTCTTGATTTTGGAATAGCAGGAAGTCCAATTAATGGTGTTCCGATTGAGCGTGACTGGGATGACGTTTGGAAATTTGCGGTAGGTGCGGATTATCAATTGAATTCAGACTGGCGTTTGAAAGCTGGCTTCTCTTACGAAACTTCTCCGCAAGACGATCCGTCAATGCAATGGGTTGACCTTCCTGTGGGTGAACAGTACCGCTACTCAGTTGGCGCATCTACCTACTGGGACGACATCTTAATTGATGTGTTCTATGAATACGCTGATTTGGGTTCAGTTGAGATGGATCGATATGGTCGATTTGGTCAAGTTAATCTGTTGAATGGTTCGTTCGATGGCCGTATCCACTTTGTTGGTGTTAGCGCGACCTTCTAATGACATTACGTAATCTACTAATCATTACTTTAGTGTCTTTATTTTCAACGGGTGCTTTTGCTGAAGAGAAGCACCCTGATGATCCGACTAAAATCGTAACCAAAGCTGGCGTTGCTTATAACGAAGATCTGCAGTTCTCTGGGTCTATTGGGCTTGATGAAGCACGAATGATCAATGCTCGTGTTAACGCAGATGGCGAAGAATGGCGAATAGGCGGCTCATGGCTGTTGCCTATGGGTATTGTTAACTTCAACTTTAGCCGTTCTGAATATGACAACGATGCTTATAAGAACAACTACAGTATTGGCACATTTATACCACTGAGCTATTTCGATATTGAGCCGTTCGGTTGGCAAATCTTCCCTATGGCTGGTTACAGCTATAATGACGGCGAAGTAGCGGTTTTCGATGATGATAATGTTGGTTCTGACTATGTATTGATGTCGAGCTCAACACACGGTGGCTACATTGGTGCGTTTGGTTTAAAAACGATTACTGATGAATGGTCTATCATGGGCTTCGGTGGCGGTTCAATGGGGTCTGATGATTATTCAGGGTATTGGGCAGGCGTCGGTGCTAGCTACAAGTTGAGTGACGCTCAATCATTCAACTTCTTCACTATTTTTGCTGAGGACGATTTCGGTGAAAATAACAGTGTTGGCGCGTCTTACACCTATGAGTTCAAATAACTGTTAGCAGGCAGAAATTCGCAGGTGGACACCTCTCGTAAGAACCATTGACTTAGTCCAGATTAAATTGAACAAAGTCGCTTATTAAAACTTAGCGACTTTCTTTTGTTACCATTTCTCCAATCTTTTTTATCTCTTTTTGATGCTTTCTATATCTTTCTCACATGAGAGTGCCGCTCTCTTAATCTAGATTAAGTTTTCGCTGCCTTATTCTCTGTAGTATCCGCCTGAATCAGTGCCCATGCTTAATGGGTAACTTGCGTAACACGATTTTGAGAGGAAGACACTTGAGCACTTTGTTTACAGAAACCCACATTGGCAAGATGACACTAAAGAATCGCTTCATGAGAAGTGCAACGTGGGAAAATATGGCCACCGAAGATGGGCATATGACAGATAAACTGTACGCTATCTATGAAGAGTTGGCTCAAGGTGAAGTCGGCCTGATCGTGACGGGCTACGCGAACATTGTTGAAGAAGAAAAGCCGAATGCAGGCATGATGGGTATGTATAACGACTCATTCATTGAAGAGTATCAAAAGCTGACTCAACTGGTGCACGACAACGACTCTAAAATCGTGATGCAGTTGGCTTATGGTGGCACCAAAACCACGCATGACCTTGGCGAGCGAGTAATCTACGCACCAAGTGAGGTTCCAGAAAAAGGAACTCAAACTCTAGGCAAAGCGATGACCAAAGACGAGATCGACTACATTGTTGATGCGTTTGCTCAAGCGTCTTTGAGAGCACAGAAGTCAGGCTTTGATGGCGTTGAAATTCATGCCGCTCACACTTACCTGATTAACCAATTTCTAAGCCCTTATTACAACCAACGTGAAGATGAATACGGCGGTAGCTTAGAAAACCGCATGAGATTTTTGTTAGAGATCTATACCGCGACACGTAAGCTGGTGGGTGATGATTTCCCTATCTTGGTTAAGCTCACGGCATCCGAGTTTTTTGAAGGTGGCGTCACCTTTGAGGAAACACGTATTGTCTGTAAAAAGCTTGAACAAGTGGGTGTGGATGGCATTGTCGTGTCAGGCAATATTCATGGCAAAGCAGACACTATGATTGGCGAGTCGCACGATGGTTTTACCATTCAAGCTGAAGGCTACTTCCATGAGTATGGTCACGCGATTAGCCAAGACGTTAATATCCCAGTGATCACGGTTGGTGGTCTAACGGATTTTGATGCTATCGAAGCGATTGCAAACAACACGGGCATTGAGTACTTCGCGCTTTCAAGACCGCTGCTTTCTGAACCCCATTTAGTGAAGCGTTGGAAGGAAGGGGATAGAAGCCCTGTTGAATGCGAACGATGCTCTAAGTGTCGTACTAAGCGCGGTAACTTCTGCGTGGTGAATAAAGACAGAAAAGTACAGCTTGCACGCATGTAGTCGCTGAGCCCAGCTCCAAGCGAGCTCCGAAGTTTATAGCTGAGTCTAAGTTTGAGCCTGTGTAATCGCGCAGGCTCTTGTTCATTCCGTATTCCACGAAACGAAATTTGAAACCTTATTACTCACATCTTCCTGTCAAATTGGCGCGACTAAACAGTTACACTACGCCTGTAAATTATCCAACCAAGTTATCGATAAAAACTGAGCAAACTTTGAAACTACTTCCTCTTCTTAAGCAACCTCGAATCCACTGACGTCTCTTTAGTTTTAGCGATATTGCTATGATTTAAGCGTGATACTCACTATTCATCCCAGTGAACCCTGTGTTTATAGGGCGTTAGTTTGTGCACCTTGGATTTGCATCGTCGAACATTTTGATAGTTAACGAATAAAACTTAATAGATCATTCAGAGGTAAAAATGCAAAAGAAGCATTGGTCCAAATTCGAGTTGCTGCATGAAGTCGTAACCAACCCCAATATTCACGTAAAAGGTCAACACAGTTATTACAGCGATTGCTGGGATAATGGGTTCGAGCAATCTGTCGTCCGTTATTTACATGGCGACGAAGTCAGCCGCCAGTGGGAGCCTCGATGGGAAATCGACGAACTCCATATCGGCGATTATGTCTGCATTGGCGCAGAGGTTGTGATTTTAATGGGTGGCAACCATACCCACAGAGTTGATTGGTTTTCGCTGTATCCATTTATGGATGTAATCGACGATGCCTACATTGGCAAAGGTGACACTCACATTGAAGATGGGGTGTGGTTAGGCATGAGAGCGATGGTGATGCCCGGTGTGACGATTGGCGAAGGCGCTGTGGTTGCAGCGAATAGTGTGGTGACTAAAGACGTCGCTCCATACAGCATTGTCGGTGGTTCTCCAGCTAAAGTCGTCAAATACCGCTTTGATGAGTCCGTTATTGACGAACTCATGTCATTCAAAATATACGAGTGGCCCTCAGATAAATTTGAAGCGCTGAAACCGTATTTATGTAACTCAGACTTTTCAAAGTTAAAGCAGGCGATAACGGATTACGACAATTGTTTGTAAGGAGCACTTGTAACGAGCGTTTTTAAGGTACGGGTATAGCCACAGATTTTTGTAGAAAGATCTGTGTCATATTTATATTGAAAAACACGTTAAATCAGTCCGTTACCTTGCAATACTCAACATGGTGTACCAATCTTATTTCATAAGCATGGATAAGGATTGTGTATGCCCGCAAGTTCAATGAAAAACAAAGGGGTGGTGGGGAAAGTCCTACTGCCTTCTTTACTCATAAATCTTCTCTCTCTCGCCGTTCCGTTAACGGTTTTACAAATTTACGATCGTATTTTACCTAACCAAAGTTACGGTACTGCCACTTTGTTGTTGGCGGGTGCAGCGTTGGCTGTTGCCATGGAAGCATTGATCCGGTTTGTGCGTACTTGGCTTTTGTCAGCCGCGGCCAGCAATACCGAGAAAGCGACCTATCAAACCTTGGTTGAAAGAGTAACAACGGCTTCATCAGGACATCTTCGCCACATTGGTGTTGGCGGCGTGGAAGAGGGGCTGGGCTCAGTATCAAAAGTCAAAGATTGGTATTCCGGTGGTGTGATTGCAGGCTTTATTGATTTGCCTTTTGCCTTGATCTTCTTGGGCTTGGTGGCTTACATCGGCGGTGAGCTGGTGGCGATACCTTTGGCAGTTTGGCTGATTACTCTTGGAATCGTTTGGTTATCTTCTATTCGTGTTAAAAGCTTAAGTGAAGAGGCTTCCCAAGATGAGCAGGAGCGAAAAGCGTTTTTGATTTTGCTAAGCCAAACCATTCAGGGAATCAAACGCCAGGCCGTTGAGTCTCGAATCTTTAATCAGTTTAAATCCCTCAATAATGTTCGCTCTCAGTCTAAAGCGAGAGAAGAAGAACAGAACGCCTTCGCCCAAGAATGTATTCAGCTTGCTGCACTAGCTACGTCAGTTTTACTGGTGATCACGGGCAGCTTATGGGTGTTGGATGGCCAGTTAACCACAGGTGGATTGGCGGCATGTTCTATCTTATCGGGCAGAGCGGTTGCACCTTTAAGTGCTTTAGTGGGAGTTCGAATCAAGCTTAATTCAATACACAGTGCCAATCAGGCAATAGAAAAATTGAGTGACTTGTCACTATCGGAATCTTCAGATTCTGAGCAAGCTGAGAACCACTTATCTGACTTTGAGGTGTTGGAAATCAAGCAAGCGACCGTTGAAAGATACGGTGAACTCGCTCATGCGGATGTCACATTGAATAAAGGTGAATTGGTATTGTTAGAGAGTGAGGATCGCCACACCAACAGTCATTTATTGTCGTCGATTGCAGGTATTGATGATCTAAAAGCGGGGGAGTGCTTCATTAACGGAGCTGCAGTTTCAATCGCATCCGTAACCAATATTGCGGCCTACTGTGGCGTTAAAGGGCAGTTGGTGTCGGGTACTATTCTCGACAACTTGTGTGGCTTTGACCCTGAGAAAACACAAAGCGCCAGTGACTATGCAAAGCGTTTGGGTTTAATCAAGGAAATCACTCGATTACCCGATGGACTAGAGACACAAATTGGCCATACGAGTGCGTCTCTGCTGAGTATGGGTAACGTGAAAATGCTCAATATCGCGACTCAACTGGCAAGTGATAAGCCCATTATCATGTTAGAAAGGCCAGATTCCTCGCTTGATTTAGATGCCCTTGGAAACCTAGCGAAGGTGTTGGAAGAAGAAGTGGCGGCAGGACGGACGATACTGATGGTGAGCTACCATTCTAAACTTCGCGAATTTGCCAATCGAATCATTACAGTGGAAAGTCGAGCTATTACGGTCGACAGCGAGAGCAATCAGGAGACCGTCGTATGAATCGTTTAGATATTGGTAACCCTTCAGGTACGAACAACCGTGCAGATACCAGCGGTCGACAAGAGGTGATGAATCATTTAGAAACCGAGAGCCTTTCCGTTCTTAAGCAGTTGGAAGTTAATGCTAATATCCAGTTGTTCGCACATCAATGGGTCGATGAAAATGGCATTGAATCAATCGACGATATGTTTGCCTTGTTCGACAGGCTTGCACTGCCTTATCGCTTGGTTGCCAACCTAGATGAAGTTGGTGAACATAAATTGGTCTTACTGGTACTTGGTGAACATGAGCTGGTCTCTGGTCATTTGGAATCCAAGCAATTTGTTGCCTTTAATGCCAATAACGACATCACCGATGTCCCTCAGTTTTGTATTGTTATCGAAGGGTCACCATTAGAGAAGGCCTCTCCTGATTGGGTTGGTGAAAGGTTACATGCGTTTCGCCCCATCATTCCTAAATTGTTATTGGTCAGCTTTATCACTAACTTATTTGCGCTTGCTGTTCCCTTCATCACGATGTCGATTTATGACCATGTGATTGGTGGTGATGCAGGGCATGAGTTGCAAGGTATCGCCATTGGCGCGGCGTTGTTGTTTGTGATGATGGGTTGGTTGAGAACATTACGTAGCCGAGTGTTTGCTTCAGTTTCCAACCGAGTAAGTCGTGAGATTTCTCAATCCCTCGTGCAGCGTCTGCTTCGTAATAGCTATGCTCAAAATCAGCAAACAGCTTCTTCTAGTCAGCAAAACCAAGTGATGTTGTCAGAGCGTATTTCAGGTGTGCTATCGGGGCCATTAGGAAATGCGTTATTTGACCTACCATTCATTCTAATTTTTGTACTAGCGATAGGAGTTTTAGGTGGATGGTTGGTACTGGTTCCAGTCGTCTCTTTAATCCTTTATTACTTGCTAGCAAAACGCTCGATACGCTCTAGCAGCAAGCGCTCGATGCAATCGACAGTCGCAGGTACGAATCGTCAAAACATGACTAATGAGCTGTCATCCAAGCTTGCCTTTATTCGCAGTGCTGGATTCTCAGAGCACTGGATTCAACGTTTCAAAAAAGCCAATCTTCTTGCTTCAACAGTGACCTTTAATCAATCGGTTCTCCAGAGTCGGTACACCTCGATTTACTATTTCATTGGTGTGGGCTCGACACTCGCCGTGATGGGGTTAGGCATAGGACTTATTTTTGAACAAGTGATGACGCCCGGTGGTTTGATTGCTTCAATGATGTTGATATCTAAGGTGACGGGTCCTGCTCAGGTGTTGGCAAACAGCGCGATGCGTTTTAATAGCTTTAATCAATCCAAGCTGCAAGTTAACCGTATTTTGTCTCAGCCGTCTGAGCGTGAATTCAGTTACCAGCATCACCCGTTACCCGTGGTAGCGCCTAACTTGAAATTAGACCAAGTGACGCTGCGCTATCCCAAACAGAGTCGCCCCGCTTTGAATGGTGTGAGTTTTGATATTGAAGCCGGTGAAGTTGTCGCGATTACCGGCCCTTCTGGGAGCGGTAAATCAACATTAATTGAAGTGCTGTCTGGCTTGCAGCCTATCCAAAATGGCATGGTCGAGCTTGAAGGCGTTAACCTCGTTCAATACGACCCGCAGCTTTATCGCCACTGGTGTTTCATTCGAGCCGCATATCCTGATTTGCTTACGCTGAGTATTCGAGAGTGGCTAAACGACGGTCACAAAGTCGAAGATCAGAAAATGATCTCTGCAATTGAAATGGTCGGCGGAAAGCGTTGGTTCGAGACATTATCAGGTGGGCTCGATACTTCCATCAGCAGTATTCAGCCGGACAGCCTTTTTGACATGTTGTCTGGCAGCGTCGCGCAGATCCTCATTGACGCGAAAGCGCTGGTTTATGACTACCCAATGTTCTTAATGGATAATCCTGTGCCTGATGCTCACCCAAATGCTAAACGTATATTTGGTGAGTTTGTGCAGTCGAAAAAAGGAAAAGCAACGGTGATTTACACGTCCCACGATCCGGATTTAATCAAGCTTGCCGATAAAGTGGTGGTATTAAATGAAGGTGCAGTGGTTTATGCCGGTCCATTAGAGCCGGAGCAGTCTTCGAAGCAGGAACAGCCTTCAGAGCCTCAAGCTTCTCAAGAACCGCAGTTATCTGAGCAACCGTTATCTCAAGAGCTACAGCCGTCAACTCAAGAGGCGTCTGCTCAACAAAATGCAGCCCAACAAGAACAATCAGAGTCTAAGCAAGGAGTCGCTAATGACTAAACAATCTATCGAGAAGGGCAAGCGCTACGGTGAGCTTGTTGAATCACAAAATACGGCTCGTACATTGGCGCTGGCCACATGGTCGGTTGCCTTATGTGTTATTGCTTTTGCCACTTGGTCTGTAGTCACTCAAGTTGATGAAATCGCCAAAGCCAAAGGTGCTGTGATTCCGGAAGGCGAGAAGCAAGTATTACAAAGTGCGATTGGCGGTAAGTTAAAGCAAATTCTTGTTAAAGAAGGCCAGTTGGTAGAGAAAGGCCAGCCGCTTGTTGAGTTTGATGCCACTTTCCAGCGTACCGCCCTTGAAGAGCTAAAGTCCCAACAAGTGACGCTTCTAGCCAGTGTGGAACGTATGAATGCGCTGCTTGAGCAACGTGAGCCTAACCTTGCTGAGTTTGAGGTCGATTACCCAGAGATCGTCAGCCAGCAAAAAGCGCAGCTGAACGCGCAAAAAGCCCTCTACTTCCAAAAGCGTGTGGTGCTTGAGAAAGAGAGCGAGCAAATTGCAGAGCAGCTTCGTAGCGTAGAAAAGGCCTTGCCGAGTTATGAGAAAGAGTTAAATGCGACTAAGCAAGAGTTGAACATACTGGAGAAGGGTTATAAAGCGGGTAACATTTCACGTTTACGTGTGCTTGAAATGCGACAAAAATTGGCCAGTATCGAACAGAAAATCGAAGAAGCTCGTGGTAAGAAGTCGGTATTGATTAGACAAGCTGACAGTAATGACCAAAAAATCATACAGCTTCTGGCGGAGGCGAAAGCTAAAGTGAGCGATGATCGTTCTAAAGCCGTATCTGACTTATCAGCATTGAATGCTAGAGTTCGTTCAAGCCAAGCTAAATTGACGAACACTATGTTAGTGTCACCGCTACAAGGCTTGGTGCAAAGCATACCAAGCACGCAGGATGGTGGTGTTATTCAGCCGGGTGGCACGGTAGTTGAAATTGTGCCTGTCGGAGGGAACGCTGACTTCAAAGCACGTTTGTCCCCAAGAGATATTGGTTTTGTGAGTGTTGGGCAGCCCACTCGAGTCAAGATTGATGCGTTTGATTACAGCCGCTTTGGGGCTTTAAAAGGGGCGGTAGAGAGTATTTCACCGACCACAAGTCAAAGCGAACGTGGCGAGATCTATTATGAAGTTGTAGTGTCGGTTGATACGCCTTACTTCCGTGATAACCCTGAAAGCTTTTCCATACTGCCGGGTATGACGGGTGAAGTAGACATCACAACTGGCGAGAAGTCGGTGTTCCAATACTTATGGAAACCGATTTATACCAATGTTAGCGTGGCGTTTGGAGAGAGGTAAAGTCCTCCACTCTGGCTTGCATAAAAAAGGAGCACATGCCGTGCTCCTTTTTTTATCTAACCGAAGGGGTGATGTTCTAGTTATTTGGGTCTATGTCAGGCAGTCCGTCAACGTCATTATGATGGTGTAAAGAATCATCAATAGATGGGTTATCGGTATGGTGAGACAGCCCATCACTCATACCATCGTCAGTTTGCTCAGCCCCATAAGCACTCTCGGCATCACTGAAAATGATATCGATATCATGCGCTACTGGTACATTGTGTGACGGTGAATCTATAGACGGCGAGTCAGCATTAATACCCAGAGCGTCTAGGTAAGCATGGGCACCAGAACGCTGTTCGTGTTCGCCTATCGCTGTATGTTCTAGGTTTGCCGTCACCTCATCAAAATTAAGAGTAACTTCATCAGGGGTGCTGAAAGAGGCATCCGGTTCATCCGCTTGGCTCATGCCGGGTGCTGGAGGAGGTGGTGGAGCGATTGGCGATAAATCCATGCCAGTTAGTGTGGTTTGGTCAATGTGATGTCCGCTGTTTCCATGGACGGATTGCGAGTGCAAATGTAGGTGCACCGCGATTTGTGAGTTTTGATCGCCTCCTAGGGTTAAAACAAACGAGTCGGTTTCGTCTGTACCACTACCGTAAGAGCCTCCTGTATGTGTCTTAACGACGCCTGATGAAGTTTGTTGGTAATCGTAACTCAACTCTCCGGTTGCAGGATTGACATGCAAAGTACCAAATTGACCGTGTAATGCAGTGAGAGAGTGTCCGTGGTGATCTGATATTCCCCAGCCTGTCATTGGCGTAGGCGTTCCTTGGTGAATAATTGGAGGAATTCCGATTGAGGCATGCAGGTCCTGATTGCCTGCACTGCCGGTAATTTTTGCAGGGGCAACTAGGGTTGGCATTGGTGGAACATCGCTGTGTCCATCAATGCGCATTTCAACTTCTTGAGTTGTAATGCCCCCGTGTCCATCATCGACTAATAGAGAAAACTTATCGGTCAATTGTTCACCATTATTTAAAGCATTAACATGGCTATTGCTGTTATTAAGTGTGTAGACCCAAGTTTGTGTATTGCTATTATAGGTAACAGAACCATACTGTGGCTGATGTTGGCTATCAATACTGACAGAATGTTGATCGCTATGATCAACATCGCTGATAATAATTTGCCCAGAGGTCGCATTTGCAGCATCTTCATCAATGTTATGTGCACCTGCGATAACTTCAGAAACTGTTGGTTTATCATTAGTACCATGGACATAGAGGGTAATAACCTGCTTATCACCGCCAGCAGTCGTTACTTCATATTGAACCTGCTCGACTTGCCCTGCCGCTAAGTGTTGAATATTGGCATTGGGAACCGAATAAGCCCAATCACCGGCTTTTCCAATGGTCAGGTGACCGCCATAGGGATCACTGATCGCATGGGCATTACGAGTGTCGTAAAAATGATCTTCACCGGCATCAGGATCGATAACATTCAACACGCCAGTGACAAATATCGTATGTTGGGCATCACCTTGTATGTGGCGATCTTCTGTTATTTGACCGCTTTTATCTCCGGCGAAGATCGCAGCATCGCCAACTGCCGAGAGTGTTGTTGATGCACCGGTGTGGGTCACACCACCGTGGGCATCTTTGACGTCATAGCTAAAATGGACATCGCCGTTATAGTCTTTTTCTGGCGTAAAGGTAAAGGTGCCATCGCCATTAATTAATATCGAACCATGGTCGGCGTGTAGGTTCTCAATGGATAATTTGCCAATATCGTTATCATCGATATCAGTTGTGTTAGCAAGTAGCAGTGCTGGGGTGAGGACAATTTTGCTATCTTCTAAGCCATTCGCTAAACGCACTTCAGCCGAGGCAATTGGCGCATCATTGGTGCCATGAACGGTCACTGTGATATCTTTTTTAGCACTGCCATCAATAGATTCAACGGTAAAGGTTTGCTGGAAGCTTTCCCCTGCGCCTAAATGTTGGACTTTATCATTGTCAATATCGTATGACCAATGGCCCTTTGCGTTGATATTGAACCGACCACCTTCGGCGGTGGTGATGGTTTGTGCAATAAAACCGGCTTGGTCGTGATCCGGGTCAATCACGTGTAACGTGCCGCCACTGCTGAGCTGATTAGTGGTATTGCCAAAGGAAGTGTGATCTTCGTAAACATGATTATTGAGGCTGGAGTAGGGCGTTACTTCAATTTTTGCTTGGTTATCTTCACCGGTCACCTTCACCATAATGGTGAGCTTTTGACCATCATTGGTTTCGATTTCGTAGGGGAGCTCCATCGTCTCGCCAGCATGTAGGCTACCAATGAGATCGTCCGCATGACGATTGGTAACAGCTTCTAATCTGAATTGATAAGTGCCATTAGGCCAAACATCAAGGTGACCAGGCTCAAACCTTTGGCCTAAATACTTCCCGCTAAAAACAAACTGAGTGTTATCACCACTATCAGGGTCAATTAGCTGAAGCTGGCCTCTATAGAATTTAAATTCACTATCCAGCGCTTGTGTTTCAGTGAGCTGAATGACATTAGAAACCAGTGTGGCTTTATCATCTGTCCCGGCAATCGTAAGCGTGGCGGTTTGTTGCGTACTTCCACCATGGCCATCTTCTACTTGATAAGTGATAGCGATTTGTTGCGACTGACCATTGGCCAAATGGTTAAATGCGGGATTGGTGGCATCAACAATTAATGTATGACCATCAGTATCTAAGGTAATGCCCGTTGGAAG
>NZ_JBFSUX010000054.1:20977-36103 GCF_041467595.1 Vibrio sp. 10N.247.311.13
TGGCGTTCAAATCCTGACTCGCCTACATCGGGGTCTGTGATGGTCAGCTTGCCATCAGCATAGAGTGTTGTATTGCCAAGTGTGGCGATGCCTGAGTGAGCATAGTCGGGTGACATGTCGACACCCGCGCTGTTTTCGGTTATTGAACCAGTATCAACGCCAGCGATTTGGGCTTTATCGCCAACAGCCGAGAGCGTCGTTGATGCGCCAGTGTGTGTTGTACCACCATGCGCGTCTTTCACATCGTAGGTGAAGTGGACGCTGCCGTTGTAATTGTGGCTTGGAGTGAAGGTGAAGGTTCCATCGTGATTGTCTTGAATCGAGCCATGGTCAGCATGCAAATTAGCGATAGTGAGCTTACCTGCATCGTTGGCGTCTACGTCAACAGTATTAGCGATTAGCTCGGTTGCTGTGATGGTTTGAGCAAGATCTTCTTTACCGTTGTTCAGTTGCACTTCACCAGAACAATACGGACGGTCGTTATCGCCATGAACGGTGACAACAATATCGTGAGTGGTGCCATCAGCCGATTTGACGGTGACAGTATCCGTTATCGATTCACCTTGGCCGAGGTGATCAATCTTTCTACCTGTTGCGTCTTGGCCTATGGAAGCGTAGTAGCTCCAATCTCCGTTACTCTGAAGTATGACACGACCATGAGTGCCGTAATAAACGCCGGTTTGGGCATGGCTTTCACCGGAGTCTGGATCAACAATGTTCAGGTGACCATCAGTGTGTATTTCGTCGTTCCATAATTTGCCGATGTTTCCATGCATATGATCTGGTGAGCGATCATCGACGTAGCCACCAGACATTGTACCATCTGGTGCTGTATAGGTATGCCCTTCATGAACATCTCCAGTATAGACACCGCCGATAACGGCAGAATTATTAACCCCTGTAATCGTTATTGAGAGGCTTTGAGTGCTGCTCGCATTATGCTCGTCTGTGACTGTTACTGGAACAGTCAATGTCTTCGTGACACCTGATGCTAACGATTGATAGCTAGAGTGAGCAGGATCGAAGCTATAACTGCCGTCCGGATTAACCACCAAGCCATCAATCTGCGGTGCGCTGTAAGTCAAGGCCGCACCGGTATCAATATCTTGGCCAACCATTTGTCCATTTAGAACGCTTCCACCTTCAGTCACTGAGTGGGACTGAGCATTGATGGTTGGGGCATCGTTGGTACCATGAACCGTTAGCTCTATCGTGTGTGTTGTACCATCTGCTGAGCGTATAATGGCTGAATCGTGTTTAACTTCGCCTTGCGCTAAGTTCTGTATATTGCGGTTGTCGAGGGTATAGGTGTAGTGACCGTCGCGCATGAGCAGTATGTGCCCACCCAGTTTGGTGTCGTAGCCAATACCTTGATAGGTTTGTGAGCCTATATTCGGATCAAACTGTGCCTCTCCCTTATCAGGGTCTTGGATGTTTAATCTGCCGTCGTAATGCAGTTGGTAGTGGGTATCTATATAGCCGCGATCTTCAGTTACTCCCCGTAAGTCTGCATTGGCTTGTGCGTCGGTAATAATCGCGTTATCTGGAGTTGCGATAAGATCAAACTTAGCTTGAGTGCTGACGCTGCCCCCATGGCCGTCAACCACATCATAGGTGAGTCGAATCTCACCATTGAAATCTTTATCTGGCGTGAAGGTATAAGTGCCATCTTTATTATCAGTCAGGCTACCGTGTGTCGCTTGCAAATTTGTCACGTGCAATACATCGCTACTATCCACATCGCTTGCATGTGTTAGCAAGTCAGAAGCCTTGATGGTTACGGGTTGATCCTCTTTACCCGCAGGAAGCTGAGTCCACGCACTGACAATTGGTTTGTCGTTGCTGCCTTGCACATCGATAACGACTTTATGAGGGACTGTCGCTCCTGTTGAATCGGTAGCGGTGATCCAGAATGATTCAGACTGATGTTCACCAGCCGCGAGTTTATCCGCGGCACCGCCGGTTGAATTGTCTAGCTGATAGTGCCAATGACCATGCTGATCAATCGACAGCGTTCCCCATTGACCTTGGGGTTGATTGATTGCCCACGTAACGGTGTCGGACTTATCTATATCAGTCGCGATTAAGCTCCCTGTCGCATCGGGGTTTCCTGCCGTGTTCAAGCCCTGTTCGATCACCGCGCCACTTGAGGTACCTGAGATAGTAGGGCGGTCATTGGTGCCATTAATCGTCACTTTGATGGTCGAGGGTGTGCCATCAACCGACGATACCGTGAAGGTCTCTTCGACTTTATCGCCGACATTCAATTGATTAAACGCGCTGTTGGCGGTGAAGAACCAATGACCATTGGCATCAATAGTCAGGTCACCGTTGGTGCCAGTAATCGAATCCGGTGTAAACGCATTATCTTGATTATCCACGTCGGTACTGGTCAATGTTCCTGAAGTCGTTACTGCTTTGTCGGTTTCATCGATGGCAACGGTCGCGCTACTGACAGTAGCGGCGTCGTTAGTGCCGTTAATCGCCACTTTGATGGTTGACGCTGTGCCATCGATGGACGACACCGTGAAGGTCTCTTCGACCTTATCGCCGACATTCAATTGATTAAATGCACTGTTGGCGGTGAAGACCCAATGACCATTAGCATCAATAGTCAGGTCACCGTTGGTGCCTGAAATAGAATCCGGTGTGAATGCATTATCTGGATTATCCACGTCAGTACTGGTCAACGTTCCTGATGTGGTTACCGCTTTGTCAGTTTCATCCACACTGACCGTTGCTGTACTGACCGTCGCTTTATCGTTGGTGCCATTGATCGTGACTTTGATCGTTGATGGGGTGCCATCGATGGAAGAGACCGTAAAGGTTTCCTCAACTTTATCGCCAACATTTAACTGATTAAATACGTTGTTGGCGGTGAATGTCCAATGGCCATGGGCGTCGATGTTTAGGTTGCCGTTCGAGCCAATTATTGAATCTGGCGTAAACGTATTGTCTGGGCTATCAACATCGGTGCTGGTTAGGGTGCCTGATGTGGTTACCGCTTTGTCAGTTTCATCTACACTGACTGTTGCTGTACTGACCGTCGCTTTATCGTTGTTGCCATTAATCGTCACTTTGATGGTCGACGGTGTGCCATCAACAGAATTTACGGTAAAGGTTTCCTCAACCTTATCGCCAACGTTCAATTGATTAAACGCACTGTTCGCGGTGAACACCCAATGTCCATTAGCATCAATAGTCAGGTCACCGTTGGTGCCTGAAATAGAATCCGGCTGGAAAGCATTGTCTGGGTTATCTACGTCGGTACTGGTTAGGGTGCCTGACGTGGTTACCGCTTTGTCAGTTTCATCGATGGCAACGGTCGCACTGCTTACCGTCGCTTTATCATTGGTGCCATTAATCGTAATTTTGATGGTGGATGGTGTGCCATCGACCGAATTGATGGTGAACGTCTCTTCGACTTTATCGCCAACGTTTAATTGATTGAATGCGCTGTTAGCGGTGAATGCCCAATGGCCATTGGCATCAATGGTGAGATCACCATTAGATCCAACAATGGAGTCTGGCGTAAATGTGTTATCTGGATTATCAACATCGGTACTAGTCAATGTTCCTGAAGTAGTTACCGCTTTGTCTGTTTCATCCACACTGACCGTTGCGGTACTGACCGTCGCTTTATCATTGGTGCCGTTGATGGTGACCTTAACAGTCGATGGTGTACCATCCACAGAAGCAACCGTAAAGGTCTCTTCAACCTTATCGCCAACGTTTAGTTGATTAAACGCACTGTTGGCGGTGAACACCCAATGTCCACTGGCATCAATAGTAAGGTCGCCATTGGTACCTGAAATCGAATCCGGCGTGAACGTATTGTCTGGATTATCAACATCGGTACTAGTCAATGTTCCTGATGTCGTGACTGCTTTGTCAGTTTCATCGATAGCAACGGTTGCACTACTGACAGTAGCGGCGTCATTAGTGCCGTTAATCGTTACCTTGATGGTTGACGCTGTGCCATCAACGGAAGTGACGGTAAAGGTTTCTTCGACTTTGTCGCCGACGTTTAATTGGTTAAACGCACTGTTGGCGGTGAACGCCCAATGACCATTAGCATCGATAGTCAGGTCACCGTTGGTGCCTGAAATAGAATCCGGTGTAAACGTGTTGTCTGGGTTGTCTACATCGGTACTGGTGAGGGTACCTGAAGTTGTTATAGCGCTGTCCGTTTCATCCACACTGACTGTTGCGGTACTGACTGTCGCTGCATCGTTAGTACCGTTAATCGTGACTTTAATGGTCGAAGGGGTGCCATCAACGGAAGTGACGGTAAAGGTTTCTTCGACCTTATCGCCAACGTTTAGTTTATTAAACGCGCTGTTGGCGGTGAACGTCCAGTGACCATTAGTATCAATGTTTAGGTTGCCGTTCGTGCCAGTGATGGAATCTGGCGTGAATGCGTTGTCTGGATTATCGATATCGGTACTGGTTAGCGTACCTGAAGTTGTTACTGCTTTGTCAGTCTCATCGATGGCGACGGTCGCACTGCTGACAGTAGCTTTGTCATTTGTACCATTTACTGTGATAGTCACTTGATGCGGCGTGCCATCAGCAGAATGAACGGTGATGGTGTCGGTAGCGGTTGCTCCTTTGCCCAATGATTGAACGTTAGGATTTGTATTATCAAGATCGTACGTCCAAGAACCAGTATCAGTCAGATGAAGCGTACCAAACGAGCCTACGATATCGGTGTTGGAGAAGTGTGCCTCGCCAGTATCCACATCCGTTACCGCAAGTGTGCCCGAGGTCTGAAGTTGGGACTCTTCGGTTACCGCGCCGGCACTGGTTCCGCTTATCACGGCTTTATCATTGGTGCCGTTAACGGTAATTGCAATTTGATGAGGAGTGCCGTCGGCGGAGTGGATGGTTATGATGTCTGTTGTCGCAGAGCCTTGACCAAGAGCCTGAACTTGTGGGTTTTTATTATCTAGGTCGTAGCTCCAATCGCCATTGTCTTTAAGATGTAAAGTACCCAGTGTCCCCTTGAGGTCGGAATTAGAAAAATGCGCCTCTTTTGAGTCGATATCGGTGATGTTGAGTTGGCCTGAAACCGTTAGGTCTTTATCTTCAGTAACTTGGCTTGAGCCATTACTTTTCCCGATAGCCAAAAACGAACTTGGTGAATTTGCTGTACTACTCGTGATTACCGCATGGTCGTTGGTGCCATTAATCGTAACCATAACTTGATGCGCTGTGCCATCAGCTGAGTGAACAGTGACGATGTCTGTCGCAGTTGAACCTTGGCCAAGTCTTTGAACTACTGGGTTATTGTTGTCTAAACTGTATGTCCACGCACCGTCTTTGGTGATGCTTAGCGTACCGAAATTACTAGTCACTTGTGAGGCTTGAAAGTGGTCCTCTCCAAGATCAGAGTCCGTTACCGAAAGCTGCCCTTGAACTTGTGTCGTTAAATCTTCAGTTAACGTGCCAGCATCCACACCCGTAATTACGGCATTGTCGTCGTTTCCGCCAATCGTCATATCGATCGTTTGCGGTGTGCCATCTTTGGTGTGAATTGTGAAACTTTCATGCAGTGAAGTGGCTGCGGTTAAAGCTTGAACATTAGAGAGCGAGTTATCAACTTGATACTGCCAATGTCCATCAGCATCGATAGTTAATGAACCATATTTACCTGAGATAACTTCCGGCGTAACCGAACTTTCATTTTGGTCAGGGTCTATGACATCGATTTTGCCGTTCGCATGTAACAAGCCTTGTGAATCAATATTGTGATCTTCTGTTACCACACCTGTTAAGTCTCCAGAAATATTTGGTGTGTCTTGCTTACCTGTTACCGATATCTGAACAATGATGCTCGAGCCGTTAGATAGATGTAACGCAAAATGATCAGTACCTGGTTGGTGCTGGTTTAACAGGATGTATTGAGGAGAATTTGGATTCAATACGAATGTGTATTGACCATTTGCATCAACATGAAGCTCTCCGTAGGTACCTTTTATGACTTCTGGCATAAAGGTGACGGGTAAAGCGGGTGTCGTCGGCGCATTTGAATGAGTCGGCTGACCGTTACTTCCTGAGGAGATAGTCGGCATCGATACCGAAGGAATGTAATGGACTTGCGGGTGAGAAAGCGTCGACAAATGATGAGAAGGAACCAAGTTAGAGCTCGAGCCATGGGGATCGTGGCTTGCACTTAAGGTCGAGTTTACGTCGCTGTCGCTCTTTTGAGCCTCTTGATGAGTAACCGCTGATGAGTCTGTTTTTCCATGGTCGTCGCTGACATCTTTTTCTGTCACGTTATTTACGGGTAGCTGATCTACGGTATCGCCCGAGCTGTCTGCGCCCTGGGCAGACGCGTGTTTAGCCAATGATGGCAGTATCATCATGAGTGATTGAAAAAGTGGGATATTAACTTTTAGGTGTGAATGCAGTCTGAGCTTCTTTTTTTGTGTTGGTTTCTTTTGTTCTAGCTCGTTACTTTTCTTATTTTTGATTTCTGTATTTTTCTTGTTTGCTTCGACGTTTTTTTTGTTAGCCATTTTTCTCATCCGTGAATCGTGGTTGCACTATTTTAAGTAAAATACACAGATAGAGGTTTCGCTAGCTAATTGGATAATTTTTAAAGAAAAAAACTGTAAAGTCGAAGAATTATCTCGTTTTGATGAAAGAGAGGATGAATACTTTTTCAACGGTCAGGTAAATATCGGCACAATGACATTGACCTTACCCTAAGGGGAACGTTTATAGTTGCGTTGTAAATTCAAAGGTAAACTATGACAAACACATTCCGAAAAACTTGGATTATTGTTTTCAGCATCATTGCGATGTTGATGTCTAGCTATGCCTCAAGCTCCTCAGCCTTGATGACTGAAGTAATGATGATGGAAATGGGGTCGAGCAAGTCGGCTTGTTACCACAGCGATACTTCGGTTAATGATTCAATGGCGGGGTGTCATGTGATGAGTGAAGAAGTACACGCTGAAGACTCTAACATGAGTGCCCATGCTTTGATGGCTCAATGCGATATGTCTTCAATGAGCGAAGACGGTAGCTCGATGATGGGTAACCATTGTTCGAGTGTCGATTGCTGTGCCTCAATGTGTTCTGCAAGTCCCTATCCAATTCAGGCTGTTCAAGCCGTTGATCAACTTTCCTTTTCATTAGCTCGTTTTCAATCGGTCACGATTGGCCAGAAAGTCGCACGCGCTCAATCTTTGCTACGCCCACCTTCTGCATAAATCTATATCTAAAAATACAGCTCTATCAGTTAGATAAATCTGATAAGCCATTCTTTTTTATGCGCTAATTAGCGTTAGATATGGACATTCATTGTGAATATGAAACCAACAACCTCTGTGTTTGTCATGAACACGAGCTTAGTGGTTGCTGTTACCTTGCCTATGGCCTTGTTTTCAAGTGCTACGCTCGCAGCTACCACGGCGTCAGCTTCAAATGCTCAACACATTTCAGCACATGACCAAGCAAGCTCGACGCAGCAACTCAATACACTGATTGAGATTGCTTTAAGCGAAGATGGAAATCGCAAACAGTACTTTGCTCAGTCTCAAGCGATGCGAGAAACGGGCATTGCCAGCTCGACCTTAATGGACCCGAAATTGAAAGTTGGATTTGGCGGTTTGCCTGTCGATAGCTTTCAATTCGACGAAGATCCGATGACCAATATATCGGTAGGGCTGATGCAGCAGTTTGAGCGTGGCGATACGCTTAACCTCCAACAGAAAAAGGCAGGCCAACAGGCAGATGCTTTAGCTTTGCAGGTACAAGCAAGAGAATTGACGGTTGCAAATAGCATGACGCAGCTTTGGCTTGAGTTAGGTTATCAGCAAAAGGCTGAGTCGGTGATTCGTCAAAATCGTCGTTTGTTGGTTGAGCTTGAAAACTATGTACAAACCAATTACTCGATTGGTAAAAGTGAAGCGCAAGATCTGCTTAATGCTCAGCTTCAAGTGAGCAAGCTTGATGAGAAACTACAGGCAAACCAGCAGGTTCAGCGCCGTTTAATCTCTCAGCTTTCTGAATGGTTGGGTTCTGATTGGCTAGGCTCTCAGGTTCTTGATTCTCAGGGAACACTGAGTGCGACTAACCAAATCGATTGGTCGTTGTTGGAAAGCAAATTAGCGACCAATATCGATTCAACTAAGCACTACCAGCTACTGACTGACCATCCTTTGGTTAAGATCTCCGATGTCAGTATTTCCTCCAATCAAACTCAGGTTGAGTTAGCCGAGCAAGCTTATACCCCGCAGTTTGGGGTGGAAGTGATGTATGCACACCGTCAAGCCAATAACATGGCGGGTGAACCAGCTTCTGATCTTGTGAGTGCTTATCTGACAGTCGACATCCCGCTGTTTACTGGGAACCGACAAGATAAAAACTTATCGGCTGCTCAGTATCAAGTTGGTGCGGCCAAATCTCAAAAAGACACCTTACTTTCCCAAATGAACGCGCAAGTGAACGCATTGCTGGTGGACAGAGCAAATCTGATCCAGCGATTAGATCGCTATCAAACGTCCTTGCTTCCTCAAACCGCAGCACGAATCAGCGCGGTTGAAAGGGGCTATCAAAACAATACCGCTCAGTTTAACGATGTCATTTTAGCAACGACCGATGAGCTGGCGCTTAAGTTAGAGCAACAACGTTTGATCACCGATCTCAACATCGTTAACAGCAAACTGGCTGCGTTAGTCAGTGGCTTTGAATACCAAGTAAACCAACCACAACTCAATTCAAGCGCAACTAAACACACAGCCAATCAATAAGGGAATAGACAATGAGTTCAGTAAAAGTAGCAACAATCGCTTTATTGGTCGGTGGTGCATTGGGTTTTGGTGTGAATCACTTTGTCGTTGGGTCAGCACATAACATGTCAGCAATGGCAACGAGTACAGGCGCCGAAGTAAGTAAACAAACCAAGGATGAACCTCTGTATTGGGTGGCTCCGATGGATCCAAATTATCAGCGTGATAAGCCAGGTCAATCGCCAATGGGGATGGACCTTATCCCTGTGTATGCAGACGATGTGAACGGCGGAGCCAAAGATAAGCCCGGAACCGTGTTTATTGATTCGTCGGTAGAAAATAATCTGGGTGTCAAAACAGCGAAAGTTAAGTTCGAAGCGCTGTCTCCTCGGATTGAAACCGTGGGTTATGTGGCGTTCGATGAAAGTACATTGTGGCAAACCAACGTAAGAGCAGCTGGTTGGGTTGAGAAGCTCTACATCAACGCAGTGGGTGAGAAGGTAAACAAAGGTGATGTGCTTTTCACACTCTATTCTCCAGAGCTTGTTAAAGCACAAGAAGAGTTGATCAGTGCTTATAAAACGGGTCGTAAAGGTTTGATCAAGGGCTCGACTGAACGCTTGATTACCTTGGGTGTTGATAAGACGCAAATCCGCGCTATTACACGACAAGGCAAAGCTTCGCAAACCATTGAAATTAAAGCACCAGCCGATGGTGTTATAGCAAGTTTGAATATCCGAGAAGGTGGTTACCTTTCACCTGCACAAGCGGTGATCAGTGCGGGTCCATTAGGCGAAGTATGGGTTGATGCTGAGGTGTTTGAGCGCCAAGCGCACTGGATCTCGTCAGGCAGCAATGCGGTGATGACGCTAGATGCCATTCCTGGCAAAGAGTGGTTGGGTAATGTCGATTACGTTTACCCAATCCTTGACCCAAAAACGCGAACCTTGCGCGTTCGTTTAAAGTTCTCCAATCCAAATGGCGAGCTTAAGCCAAATATGTTTGCCAATATTGCGCTGAAACCCATCAGTGATGAAGCCGTTCTTACTATCCCAAGATCTTCGGTGATTCACTCCGGTGGTATGACTCGAGTGGTGATGTCAGAAGGTTCTGGCAAGTATCGCTCTGCTCGTATTGAGGTTGGTCGTGAAGCTGGCGAAAAAATAGAGGTGCTTCAAGGGCTAGATCAAGGCGAAAACATTGTCACTTCTGCGCATTTCATGTTGGATTCTGAATCGAGCCAATCTGCTGATCTGTCACGCATAAATGGTGTTGAGGAAGAAGCTGAAACCGTGTGGGCAAATGGCGAAATTTCCGATGTTATGCAAGGCAGTCGCATGGTGACGATTAACCATCAGCCTGTTCCTGAATGGGATTGGCCGGGCATGGTGATGAATTTCACCTTTGCGGAAGGCTTAGACATGAGTGACGTGAAACGTGGTAAGGCGATTGATTTTGAGATGAGAAAGACAGAGTCAGGGCAGTACGAGGTTGTTGATTACAAGGTCAACAAACACAAGATCGCCGGCGAAGTTTGGGTAACGGGTGACATCACCATGTTGATGGCAGATTTTGGCATGATCACTGTAAAACATCAGCCAGTCCCTGAGTGGAATTGGAAAGCGGGTGAAATGAATTTCCAAGCCAGTGATGACCTTGATTTATCTGAGTTTGCCGAGGGTCAAACCATTCGGTTTCTAGTGGCGAAGCAAGGTTCTGATTATGTGCTCAAATCTCTCGAACCGACGAATAGCACGGGTGAGGGCGAACTATGATCAATGCAATTATTCGCTGGTCTATTAGCAACCGTTTCTTAGTGCTGGTTGCCACTGTCGCCATCGTATTTGGCGGTTTATACAGCGTTAAAAATACACCGGTCGATGCCATTCCAGATTTATCAGATGTTCAGGTAATTATCAAAACCAGTTATCCGGGGCAAGCGCCACAAGTGGTCGAGGATCAGGTGACTTATCCATTAACCACCGCCATGTTAGCTGTACCGGGTGCTGAAACGGTTCGTGGCTACTCGTTTTTTGGTGATTCGTATGTCTATATCATCTTCAATGACGATACCGATATGTACTGGGCGCGTTCACGAGTGTTGGAGTACTTAAGCCAAGTTGCACCTAACTTGCCATCGAGTGCTAAGCCAACACTAGGGCCAGATGCAACTGGTGTGGGCTGGGTTTACAGCTACGTGTTGCAAGATAAAACCGGTCAGCACGACTTAGCGGAACTTCGTAGTTTGCAAGATTGGTTCTTGAAGTATGAATTGCAAACCGTAGAAGGCGTGTCTGAAGTGGCGACCGTTGGCGGCATGGTGAAGCAGTACCAAGTACAGATTGATCCTGCCAAGTTACGTGCTTACGACCTAACGCTTCAGCAAGTCAACAAGGCAATCCAAGATGGTAATCAAGAAACAGGAGCGTCTGTTGTTGAGATTGCGGAAGCCGAACATATGGTTCGTACCACCGGTTACCTGACAAGCATCGAAGACATTCAATCTCTGCCGCTAAAAGTGACCGACAAAGGTACTCCGTTGCTATTAGGTGACATTGCTGACATTAATCTTGGCCCGCAAATGCGTCGCGGTATCTCTGAACTCAATGGTGAGGGTGAAGCGGTTGGCGGCGTTATTGTGATGCGCTTTGGTGAAAATGCCAGTGAAGTGATCGACTCGGTGAAATCCAAGCTCGCTGAACTGCAAGCTGGCTTACCTGATGGTGTCGAGATTGTCGCAACTTATGACCGTTCTACTTTGATTGATTCAGCCGTTGAAAACCTTTGGAAGAAGCTGGCTGAAGAGTTCATCGTGGTCGCCGTCGTGTGTGCGCTGTTCTTGTTCCATATCCGATCATCACTGGTTATCGCGCTAAGTCTGCCTGTCGGTATCTTAGGCGCATTCATCGTTATGCATTGGCAGGGTATTAACGCCAACATTATGTCTCTTGGCGGGATCGCGATTGCGATTGGCGCCATGGTGGATGGTGCCATAGTGATGATTGAGAACGTTCATAAACACATTGAACGGACTCCGCTCACTGACAAAAACCGTTGGCAAGTGATTGGTAAGGCAGCAGAAGAAGTTGGCGCGCCGCTGTTCTTCTCTCTGATTATCATTACCTTGAGTTTTGTGCCTGTGTTCGCGCTAGAAGGGCAAGAGGGCAAGATGTTCTCGCCACTTGCGTTTACCAAGACGTATGCGATGGCGGCAGCGGCAGGTTTAGCTATCACGCTTGTGCCTGTGCTAATGGGTTACTTCATTCGTGGCAACGTGCTACCTGAACACAAAAACCCAGTAAACCGCAGCCTAGTGGCGATGTACAAGCCGCTTCTAAATCTCAGCCTAAAATATCCAAAGGTGATGATTGTTATCGCACTTGGCTTAATGGCGTCTGCTTATTACCCAACCAGTAAGCTTGGTAGTGAATTCATCCCTCCTTTGGACGAAGGGGATTTGATGTACATGCCAACCACGTATCCGGGTATCTCAATAGGTAAGGCTCGTGAGTTGTTGCAACAAACCAACAAGCTCATTAAAACCATTCCAGAAGTCGAAACCACGTGGGGCAAAATTGGCCGAGCAGAGACAGCAACCGATCCTGCGCCACTGACCATGATTGAAACCGTGATTCAGCTTAAACCGCGAGATGAGTGGCGTGACGGTGTCACTACTGAGTCTCTGCGTAAAGAGTTTGATGAACTGATTCAATTCCCCGGTTTGACTAACGCTTGGGTCATGCCAATCAAAACGCGTATTGACATGTTAGCGACCGGTATCAAAACGCCAATTGGTATCAAAATCGCCGGCCCAGATCTGAGCGTGATTGAGGATATTGGCTCTCAACTTGAACCTATCTTGAATGGTGTCAATGGCACGGCCTCTGTCTACGCCGAGCGTGTTGCGGGTGGTCGTTATGTCACGATAGACATTAAACGTCGTTCTGCTGCGCGATATGGCTTGAGCATTAAAGAAGTGCAACAAGTTATCTCGACTGCGGTTGGTGGCATGAACGTGGGCGAAACCGTTGAGGGGCTAGAGCGTTATCCAATCAATGTCCGTTATCCACAAAGCTATCGTGATTCTGTCGTCAAGCTGCAGAACTTACCGTTAGTAACACCAAATGGAGCTCGTATCGCTCTATCGGACGTAGCAGATATTCGTTACGAAGATGGCCCTCCGATGATTAAAACGGAGAATGCTCGTCCTAATGGCTGGGTATTTGTTGATATCGAAGGGCGCGACCTTGGTTCTTATGTGGCAGAGGCGCAAAAAGTCGTTACCGATCAAATCGTCTTGCCTGCCGGATATTCACTGGCATGGTCTGGTCAATACGAATACATGGAGCGCGCCAAAGAACGTTTAAGTGTCGTTGTGCCAATTACCATCGCCATCATCATGTTATTGCTCTACCTTAGCTTCCGCCGTGTCGGTGAGGTGATGATGATTATGCTGACATTGCCACTCGCGATGGTTGGTGGCCTATGGCTGATGCATGTCCTCAATTACAACTTCTCGATTGCGGTGGGTGTGGGCTTTATCGCCCTTGCCGGGGTAGCTGTTGAGATAGGCGTCATTATGTTGGTCTACCTAAATCAAGCATGGCACTACAAAAAATTGGATGCGGAGCAGAACCAGCAAGCACTTCAGAGTGAAGACTTAACGGATGCGATTCGTGAGGGTGCAGGACTGCGTGTTCGCCCAGTGATGATGACAGTACTTACGGTGATCATTGGCCTCATTCCAATTATGCATGGCGAGGGAACGGGCTCTGAAGTGATGCAGCGAATTGCCGCGCCGATGATAGGCGGAATGGCGTCGGCACTGTTGCTTACCCTACTGGTTTTGCCTGCAATCTTTAAGCTCTGGAAACAGCGTGAGATTACGCATAGCCAAAACGAGACAAACAAATAACGTATTGATTATTAGCCCTTACTTACCAATACAGAGTGGGTAAGGGCGTACCACATGAACATGTGAAACTAACAAATAAATAACTGAATTAATCTAAGGAACGATCATGAAAAAGACACTTATTGCGATTGCACTGATGTTAACTACTGCAACGGCTTTTGCTGAAATGGACCATTCAGCTGTTGACCATTCAGCTGTTGACCATTCAAGTAAAGATCATTCAGGCATGGAACACTCAATGATGAAAAGTGGAGAGATGGATCATTCAAAAATGGATCACAGCATGATGAAGGGTGGAAAGATGGACCATTCGAAGATGATGAATATGGATGGAATGATGGGCATGGAAGGTATGTCAGAAGTTGGGATGCCAGCTCAAGGTGCAAAACCGGATAAAGTGGTTCATGTCCTACTGAGCGATGACATGAGAATCACCTTTAAGAACAAGGTCGATATTGAGCCCAATGACGTAGTGCAGTTTGTTGTGATGAACACGGGCAAGATTGATCACGAATTCTCGATTGGTTCTGCTTCAGAGCAATTAGAGCACCGTGAAATGATGAAAAACATGGGTAATCACGCTCATGACTCGGGTAGCACAGTTACGGTTAAACCGGGTAAAGCGAAGCAATTGTTGTGGCATTTCCATGGTGATAATAACGTAGAGTTCGCGTGCAATATCCCTGGTCACGCTGAAGCGGGTATGGTGAAGTCGTTAACGCTTTAGACGTTAATCAATAGCGCTTTGTTGAATTAGAAATTCAATGAGGGCTAGAAAATTAAAGATAAGTCTTAACTTATACCTAAAGCGCTTTGCTGTGAGGGATTCGCTGAGGCTTATCTTTATTTATAGTCACTGTAGCAAGATAGAAGTTTCAAGCAGATGGTGTGCTTCGCCGCTCAGATGCGGTAGCTCTGCCATGATCTTTTTAAACTTGTCATCGATTGACTCTGCTTCATTCAGCGATCGAAAAGCCAGTACAGCCTGTTCAGGCTCGCTGTTCACATAACCTTTCAATGTATCTAGCTGAATTTTATTGGCATTTTCAACTTTTGCTAGCGCGACATTAATTGCTTCGATGCTAATTGTTAACTCATTGCTTTTAAGCATTTTTTATTATTTATGGGTTGTTGCTAATGCGCGCACATTAACACAATGCTTTTTGCAGATATTGACCAAGATTATTAAATTGGAACAATTTTGAAAATCATTAAAAGCTGAACTGCAATGTGTGATTTGGATAGGTGTCAGAAATACGAAGCGAATTAAGGAGTTAATAGCTTTGGTTGGTCAATCTAAGCTTAAACAAAATAAGTTTAATCAGTATAGATTTAATGACTATGGATTTAACTAACGGAGAAAGTTTTTGAATAGCGTGTCGCTGGAATAAAGCACGTCATGGAGCATAAGGAGAAGTTGGAGCGTGCAGCGGGAATCGAACCCGCATCATCAGCTTGGAAGGCTGAGGT
>NZ_JBFSUX010000055.1:0-35977 GCF_041467595.1 Vibrio sp. 10N.247.311.13
GGGGATTATCTGCTAACTGCAGGATCGTTCAAGTCTTCTTAAACGATCGGCATTAGCTCTTTATGAGCGGCTTTTTGCTATCTGATGCTTTCTAAAGTGAACACAGTTCGCAATTAGTTTAGTCCACACTGCATACCAAACTATTCGTAAATGCTGTATGAAAAATACTTACTTGCGATTTTTTGATGCTGACCATTGTCGATCAAGCGCTGGATACCGTCATCAATAAGATCTTTGAGTTCATTATCTTGTTTTCGTACCGCGACACCAATACCACGCCCGAACCATTTTTCTTCTATAAATTTAGGACCCGTAAAGTGGTAGTCCTTACCTTGCTCCGTTTCAAGAAAGCCCGTATTGAGTCCCATAGAATCACCAAACACGCTATCTAGGCGCCCGTTGAGTAAATCGGTAAAGGCTTCGTCGAATGATCCATAACGCTTGGTATCTACATTTGGGTAGATCTCGGAAAGGTATTTGTCACCAATGGTAGCGCGCTGAACTCCAATTGTTAGTTCATTTAAGCTGCCGTCATCCATATTGATTTCACGCCCTTTTTCCATGACAAAACGAGTGGGAACTTTAGCGTAAGGCATCGTGAAGTTAACTTTCTTTTCACGTTCTTCGGTAATTGTCTTAGCCGCTATAATTGCATCGTTTTTACGGCTTAAAAGCGAAGGGATAATCCCGTCCCAGTCAGTTTTTGAGATGATACATTTTACTTCTAATTCGACACACAAGGCGTTGGCTAAATCGACTTCAAACCCCTCTAATTCACCATCTTGCGTTGTCCAGCTGAATGGTGGGCATGCTCCTTCCACCGTAAATCGGATTTGCTTCCAATCTTTTGCGTAAGTAAATACTGAGAAAACACTGACGAATACAACAAATATCCACTTCATTTTTATTTCCTTATAGTTTTAATGGATAAGTTGGTTAATCAAATGTTAAAGAATATCAATGTTAATGCATATCATTGTGAGCAAAGGCATTAGATAACTTCTGGAACTCTTGCTTCCCAAACTAACTACACGACTTTTTCTTATCTAAATTTCTATTTATATCTTTCATAAACAGTAGCTTGCTGTACTTCTCGCAAGATCTTTAAGATACTCACCTTTGATTTATGTTGCATCTGAAACAAAAATCAATACAATGAGCGCATTATTTTGTTGCAGGTGAAACATTATGGCTAATAAAGCGTATCAATGGATGCTCTATCTAACACTTGGCACCAGTGCCTTGTTTGCTCTTTTCTTGGTGGCAAGTGACAACCTTGCGCCGTTCACAACTCAAGCTCAATTGCACATTCCAACCAGCCGTATTGCTGCAGAAGTGTCGGCGCCAGTGGTGGAGTTGGCTGTTAAGAATGGTCAGGATGTAAAAAAAGGGGAACTGCTAGTTCGCTTAGATCCAACTCGTTTTGAATTGGCGTTAACTCAGGCTGAAGCGGCTTTGGTTGAAGCAGAGCAAAGCTATGAAGCAAACAAGCAGCACTTGCATGGCGCGGAAGCGACGTTACGTCAGCGCCAACACGAAGCTCTGAATGCCGAGAGAAAATTGAAGCGTAACCAGCAATTGATTTCGAGAAAACTTGTTAGCCAAGAAACGCTAGACGATAGCCGATCGGACACGATTGTAAGACAGCAAGCCGTCGAAGCTGCGCAAGCCGATATTGAGCAGATAAAAGCTGAGCTTGAGAAAAGCAGCGACAACGGTGCTTTGGCTGTTGCTCGAACTCGCGTTGAACTGGCGCAATTGGATTTGGACAAAACGACAATCGTCGCGCCTGTTGATGGCGTAATCAGCAATCTCAACCTTAACTCAGGAACCTATGTTGGCGCTGGCAGCCCCGTTTTGTTTTTGGTTGATCGCCAGCATGCTTGGATTAACGCAGACTTCAACGAAAAGGGCAGTGCAAATCTGACTGCGGGAACAACCGTTCGTTTGGTGTTTGATGCAATGCCTGGTGAGGTGTTTGAGGGAAATATTCAAGGTCGTGAACTGGCTATCTATGATGCGAGCAGCGACAACAGCGGCCTCGCGAAAGTCGTGAATGATGATCGCTGGATTCGAGACCAACAAAAAGTGCGTACACAAGTAACGTTGCCGTCACTTGATCACTCATTGTTCTCAGGCTCTAAAGTGAGCGTGATGGTGGTGCCTGAAGCGACGTTTTGGGATGTGATCGGAAGTGCATGGATGGAAGTGCTAGCTCGCATTCGTTACCTAGTTTAACTGTGCTCTTCAATCATCGACTAACTGACTACCCACTGACGAAATAACGATTTACGACCTAAGAGGCAGATTATGAATAACGAAGTTCGAGGCCCGATTAACTGGTCTGAAGTAGCTTGGATCAGCGCTATCGTGTCTTTGGGTATGTTGGCTCAACTTTGGCTACAGCTAGGTGTTGCGGCGTACCTCGCTCTTTATCCGGTAATGGCGGCGACCAAGATTAACGACTACTCAGTGAGAGGTATGCTCAAAGCGTTTCTCCCTATCTTGGGTGTCGCTTGTGTGGCTCTGCTTGTCGATCAGTTATTTGCCTCACACCCGGCAGTGGTTTGGGGGATCAGTTTATGGGTATTTGATTTAGCAAGAAGGTGGGCCGACACGCCTGCCAAACTTGGGAAAATCTACATCCCATTGCTCAATTGGTTTTTGGTGATTGTGTTTGCACAACATGGCCCAATGCCGATGACGGACTGGGTTCGCGATATAGCAGTGAGCATGGTGACGACCATGGTTGTGGTGAGATTTGTGATGCTGCTCTTAAAGCCGCCCAAAGCGATGTCGCCGCTGCCAATGCAAAGTGTTCCTGTGACGTACCAGCAGCGAGTGATATATGTGGTCATGCTTGGAGTTGGTTTAGCATTTTTGATGATGGTCGATTTGATTGCCGCGACGTTCTGTATGATGCCTGTGATTATTGCGGCTGCGCAAAGTGAACGCATGAACTATCAAATGGTGGTGAAAAACTGTTTACAAGCCCACGTTGGTGGTTGTGCATTGGCGTTGGTCTTCGTAACCTTGTTAGCGGGGCAACACTCCTATAATTGGGTGTATATCATTGGACTAACAAGCTTGGTGACCATGATAGCAATTTGGATCAGCGGCAGTCGTGGTGGCGTGCGAGGTATGCATACTGAAGCGATGTTAGGAACTATGCTACCATTGCAACTCTATGTTTCAGCAACCGATCTTGGTTTGCAAGATACCTACTTTCGTGCAGAGTTAATGTCCATCGTGTTGGTATTATTAGTGGTCTGCCAAGGAATTATATATGGAAAATCAACCAGCATTATCCATCACCGGAATTGATGCACTCGACAGCAATCCTATGTTCTTAATGGGCTTTGCTTACAAACAGTTTCGAGCTCAAGTCACCGCTGAGATGGGCACCACTTCGGGCATTTCTCTAGAGATGTTTGGTGCGCTTCGAGTGTTAGATAAGCATGGCAAAATCACTCAGCAAGAGTTAACCAATTACTTGCTTCGAAATCGCTCTGTGACCAAGCGTTTGGTTGATAACGCGATTAAGCTGAACCTTATTGAGGCCAGCAAGAGTGAAACGAACAAAAAGGTAAAACTTCTTTCTTTAACGGAAGAGGGCAAGAAGCTTGCCGAATATTGTGAGCCTATGGTCGATAGTATCAGCGAGCAGTTTCAGAGTGCGTTGAGTGAAGACGAATCCAAGCAGTTACAGACCTTGTTGGCTAAGCTTGTAAAAACAGACCAATTCGTCGACTGATTATGCGATCGAAGGTGTGGGTCTAATAACAATCGAATAAAGAGTAAGTGACATGACATACAAAATATTAGCGATGCTAATGATTAAGCTGTTGTTTACGTTTCGTGGCAGTAAACCTACGTCTAAAATCCCCGCCTCTGACTTTGATGCCGAACGCTTCGCTGGTACATGGTATTCCGCTTGTTTTATCCCGCATCCATTGCAATCAAAGCTCGGTTCTTTGTCGTTTAGCTTTTTATTTGAATCTGACGGTAATCTTAAGCTGACAACTCGAGGCTACAACGCGAAAAAGAATGAGTGGAAGACCAAAGAACAAGCCGCAACATTTAAGGGCTCTCAAACCGAAGCGTGGTTTTCAGTCGAAGCGAATAGCCCTTATGAGAAGCAGAGAAAGGTAATTTTCTTGAATGAAGATTACACTCAGGCTTTGTTGGTGGGTCCTACCAAAAATACCTTACAGATCTTGTATCGCACTGCAGAGTTCACCAAACAAGACTTAGACTCGCTGATTGAACGGGCGCAGAGCATGGGTTTTAAAACCAGTAAGCTAGTTCGTGTGTCACAACATATCAATGATGTGCCTGAACAATAAAGTAAGTTCGGCTAGTCCTGACTAGGTAGCTCGGCTAATAAGCAAACAACATTGCTAACCCGTTCTAATTCGCTGGCAACACCACTGCCGACGCTTCTTCCTCTGAATCTTCTTTGCCTTCTACTTGGTCAGCAACCCAATCGATTGTCTTGGTTAAATAAAGCTTATTAGTTTCGGTGTCACACCAACTTTTTGATAACCCTCTTCGATTGAATTCACTGCCAATTGCTGCGAGTGTCTGGTTGCTTGAGCGCCCGTAATACAAGGTGTCGCACAGTTGCAGGTCCGACATCGATTGAGGATATGTATTGACTGACGAGGAGTTCATGCTCAGTGCTTTGGATTGGTTATGAGTGCACCCTGCTAGGCTCAGGAAAAAGAAAAGGATCAGTGTATTTTTCATGTTGTATCAGGTCTGTTGCCGATGATTTGAAGACAGTATTGGCATGTATGATTAAATTATTGTCAATTTTTCGCCAACTATTTATAGACCAAGACTTTCCTCCCAGTTAGAAAGCGTTATTAAGCCAGTGATAAAAACGGTCTTAACAAGCAAAAGCGCAATTTTGTACAAAAGCTGAAAGAGACAATAGAGTAGACTGATAAGTCGCTCGATAATTAACAGGCTTAGGAATTGTTATGGAGAACAATAAACGCTCTAAAGAAAAGGCCGAATATAAGATAACCGAAGAGCTCGGCGGCCTTGAAATTCTTAATGCTGAATACGAAAAGCAGAACTTCTCGCGCCACAGCCACGAGGGCTATACGCTGGGAGTCATCGAGCAGGGCGCTCAGCGTTTCTATCGAACGGGCGGACATCATATTGCGCCACAAAATGCGATTATTCTGGTCAATGCCGACGAAGTCCATAGCGGTCACTCTGCCACTGAAGGCGGTTGGGCGTATCGAGCCATGTATCCACTCCCAGATCAACTTGCCAAGATCACTCAAGAGCTAAACCTACCCAATTACGGGGCGCCTTACTTCCCAAGAGCGGTTGTTGAAGATCCTGAACTCGCCAATCAATTGAGATTAGTCTTTAACACGATTGATGAATCTGACAATCGCTTGTTAAGAGAGACCTTGATGTACGGGATGTTGGTTAAACTGATTAGCCGACACGGAAAATCGCCGCTTAACCCTCAACTCGACGGAAAAACTCAGCGCCAGCTTGTCTTGGTGAAAGAGTTCTTAGATGATTTTCCACAAGCCGATGTGTCCCTAGAGGAGCTGTCTAAGTTAGCGGCATTGAGTCCGTTTCACTTAGTGCGTTCTTTTCAAAAAGAGTTTGGTCTTCCGCCACATGCGTATCAAATCCAATCTCGGTTAAGGCTTTCGCGTAAGTTATTGAAACAAGGACATACCATTTCAGACACCGCGCAAGAGTCTGGCTTTCACGACCAAAGCCATTTTCATCGACACTTCAAAAAGGCCAATGGCTACACGCCGGGGCAATACATTAAAATGCTCTAAATCGGACACCTTAATTGGTTCGCGAAATCGAGCAAGTTTGTACAATCGAACCGACTCCACTCTTCTTACATTGAATAGCGAATGTAAAGAGAGAAAAGAATGATATGGATAGTGAAACAATGGATAGACGAACACAGTTATGGAAAGGCGTTTTAGCGGGAATGCCTTTGAGTATTGCGGTAATCCCTTGGGGAATTCTAGCCGGTTCATATGCGATAGATGCCGGATTGAATCAACTTCAAGCGCAAGCGATGTCGGCTATTTTGTTTGCTGGCTCAGCGCAACTTGTCGCTGCGGGTATGTTCAAAGCGGGTATTGGTTTAGGCACTATGTTGTTGACCACACTGTTCATCACCTCAAGACACTTTCTGTATAGCGTATCGATGCGTGACAAAATTAGCCATCTTCCTGCGCGTTGGCGTCTATTACTCGGATTTTGGCTCACCGATGAGCTGTTCGCGATTTGTAGCGGGCAGTCTCAGAAAGAATTTAATCGCTGGTATGCTGCGGGTGTAGGCGGCGGTTTTTATCTTGTTTGGAATATCGCGAGCTTTGTTGGCATTGTCGCGGGAAGCCAAATTCCATCACTTAACGAGATTGGGCTCGACTTCGCGGTCGCAGCAACCTTTATTGCGTTAGTTTTTCCATTAATCAGAACAGTGCCTGTCGTCGTATGTGTGGTGGTTTCATTGGTCACTTCAGTTGCTATGTCGGTTAACAATATTGAGGGCGGGCTAATGATTGCAGCGATTGCCGGAATGTTAGCGGGCTTTATCAGCGAATCGTTCCAAGAGCGAAACAACGGTAACAAGACAATCGTGGAGGGGAAATAGAGATGATTTGGTTAACGATATTCCTCATGACTGCGATTGTTTTCTTTAGTCGGTATTTGTTTCTTGAGCCTGCAATCCCGCTTCGACTCAATCAAACCGCAAGGCGCCTATTGCGCTATTCAAGCCCAGCGGTGCTGACTGCGATTTGGGGGCCAATTGTATTTGCTCCTGAACAAACATTTTGGCCAAGCCTTGAAAACCCATACTTGATAGGCGCGCTGGTCACAGGTCTGTTGATTTGGAAAACAGGCAATGTGCTACTTACTATCGGCGTCAGCATGGCGGTGTTTTTGTTCTATAACCTTGTCGCGGTTGATTTCCTTTTTTCTTGAGCTTCAACGTCAACTTAGGCTTTGTGTTTCTCCTATTCTTTAAGGGCTGTATAAATATGATTACTTGTTATGTTCGATATGTGATTGATCCTAAAAAGGTAAATGAGTTTGAGGCATACGCAAAAATGTGGATTCCTCTGGTCGCTAAATTCGGAGGTCAACACAATGGTTATTTCTTACCGTCGGAAGGGGCGAACAATATTGCCATGGCGCTGTTTACCTTTGAAAGTTTGGCTGCCTATGAAGAGTATCGGATTAAATCGTTGAGCGATGCTGAGTGTATTAAAGCGTTTGAATTTGCAGACGAAGTTGATTGCATCGTGAGTTATGAACGCAGCTTTTTTAGACCTGTTTTAGAGTGATAGACCTTGCAACGTATAGCTTGGTGGCATCTAATGTACTGATTCGCTGTTTGTGTGTTTAGGTTTTGGTAAGGAGTTAGTTTGGCTAAGAAATATTATGTGGTTTGGAAAGGTCGTACACCGGGTATTTTTACCACTTGGAATGAGTGTAAGTCTCAAGTCGATGGCTTTGCTGGTGCGAGATATAAATCGTTCCCAACACTAGGCGAGGCTGAGTCTGCTTTCGGTGGTAAAACGTCGTCTGCGTCAGGTTCTACAGCGACAAAGCCAAACTCTTCGGGTAAGGCGACGAAAGCTAAGGTGCCGCCTCTTTCGGAGCAGCAAATCACTGATATGCCTTTTGATATCAAGATCTTTACCGATGGTGCTTGTGAGCCAAACCCCGGTGAAGCGGGGACGGGGTTAGCGGTATACCAAAACAACCAATTAACCGAATTGTGGTATGGCTTGTATCAACCTGTTGGTACCAATAATACCGCTGAGTTGCATGGCCTTAAACAGGCGTTTTTGCTCGCAAAAGAGAAGCTAAACGCGGGTCTGTCTGTAGCGATCTATTGTGACTCTAAGTACTCGATAGATTGTATTACTAAGTGGGCAACAGGTTGGGAGAAAAAGGGCTGGACTAAGTCGGGCGGCGAGATCAAAAACCTCGATATTATTAAGCCGGCGTATGCGCTCTACCAAGAGCTGGCTTCAAAAATTACCATCTACCATGTGAACGGACACGTTGGTATTGAAGGTAACGAATTGGCCGATAGAATGTCGATTGTGGCTATTTCATCGAAAGAGCAACAACTCGCTCAATATCGTGACATCGACGATATTGAGTCTATTTTGGCACTGCGAGCAGGCTAGTTAGGCTTCTTAATGAAAAGCTACTGAAAGCATAAGTCGCGATCATTGGGCAGTGCTAAGTTGAGCGTTACATTTCAAATTGATGTAGCGCTCTTTTGTTTTTGTGGTGCTCCGTTTTCTTATGGTGCTTAGTCGTTCTTGTGATGCTTACTGCCTGAGTTAATCCTTATTGAGCTGGGTTCTCTATCCAACGAGATAATTGCTGAGCTTGTTTGATCGAATTAAAACTGTCTTTCACTCTCTCACGTGCCTTTAACCCCATCGATGCTTTATCGTTGCTGCTTAGTTGCGCGAAACGCTCAATCGCTTCTCTTAATTCTTCCACATTCTTTTCGCCAACCACAAAACCTGTCTCTTGTGAGACGATCTCTTTGCATCCCATGATGTTGGTGGTAATAACTGGCGTTCCTACGGCCATCGCTTCTTTTAAAACCAGTGGTCCTGTATCCACACACCCGGTTTCGGAAAAACAGAAGGGCGCGATTAGGCTGTCATAATTCGATAGTTTCTCTTTCACCCATTCATGAGGCTTAGCGCCAAGAAAGGTCACGTTTCGAGTGAGCCCATTTTCTTTGACCTGCAATTTTAACTGTTGCTCTAAATCGCCAGTACCGATGATATCGAGATGAATGTCGAGAGGTTCGGCAATCGGCGCCAATGCATCAATAAGATGGTGGATACCTTTTTGCTCCACTAATCGGCCAAGGAAAATAAAGCGAAGTTGCTTCGTTTCGGTTTTTGGGTTGAGTTGGAACTGTTTGGTATTAACTCCGCAATGCAGGAGCTTAATGTTTCCTTTCGCCATGGTATTGAAGTCAGCAAGCATGTCTTTACACACTGCAACCACAAAATCACTCGATGAGATTTTATGTTCAATGTCATAAGCGAACTCGTAAACATCATGACCATGAGCAACGAACGAACAGGTGATATTCAGCAGCTTTGCCGCGACGATGGCGTGAGCTGTGGTGTGCTGACAGAAATGCGCATGTACGTGTTCGACGTCGTTTTCCGCGAGTTGCAGCGCTAATTTAAACCCATAAGCGAACAGTGACTTTTTCGGCATGCTGGTTTGCTTAGAAATAAATGAGACAGCCTTGATGAAACCTATCCAGTTAATGCTGGCGACTTTACCCTTCCGAACATTTTTACCTATTTCGACAATGTCGTAGTCGAACTGTTTTTCACTGTTTTCAATTTTGAACGTCATTACACAAACATCGTGCCCACACGCTTTCACAGAGTCGACTTCTGTTTGAATGAAGGTCTCACTGAGTACTGGGTAGGTTGGCGCCACAAATGCTACTTTCTTCATTCCTTACTCCTCAAATCCATATGACTAAAGCTATCAAGCCAAGGTAATAACCAATAAAGCAAGATACGAACCAAGATCGAATCGTAGCTTTGGAGGGCTTTCTGATTGCTTTTCGAAGGTTACCCCTTAAGAGGTGGCTTGTTTTCTCAAATTGATAATCAAATTGGAGTTGCAGTTTTTTTGAACATCTGTGTTTGGTCGTCATTTTGAGAATGGACGCGTAGGTGGCTGATCTAGATGTGATTTCATAGCAAGACACTCTCGGCATAGAACATGCAACGTCAGCCATATAACGTATAAATCTGAGGGCGTCATTATGGCTAAAGTAAGTGTTGTTATTCCTACCTACAATTGTTTGGATTACCTGCCGAAAGCGATTGGCAGTGTACTAAAGCAGACTCATCAAGATGTTGAGCTGATTGTCATTGACGATAACAGTAACGATGGAACGTCGACGTATCTTGCTTCTATAGACGATGAACGCATTATTACGTTGTCCACATTGGGTGTTGGTGCGCCTCAAGCGAGAAACCTAGGGATTGAAAAGGCGACCGGTGAATACATCGCTTTTTTAGACGCAGACGATTTCTGGTTTCCTGAAAAAATTGAGCGCCAACTCGAATTTCATCAACGTTACCCTGATCTCGCGATGAGCTTTACTAACTACGAGCATCTTACTGAAGATTACCAAGTAATAGTCGACTGCTTTAGTTACTGGTCGCAGTTTCAAGATCAAGATGAGCTGTTCATAAATATCGAGAACCCGTTGGAGTTCATCATAGAAAATAACGTGATTGGAACATCAACGGTCATGGTGAAAGCGGATGTGTTTTCTCAAACAGACAGTTTCAATGCTGACATCAAGTATGGGGAAGATTGGGAACTGTGGCTTCGAATGAGTGAAAACCATCAGATCGGTGTGTTGAACTCGGTGCAGGTTGGCTACTTGATGAGAGCGAGCTCTGTTACCCAAACTGAAAGTCTTAAATTGAGAAATTTGCAGTCTATAGAGACTATTCTTCAACATTACCAAAATGACAGTCAACGATGGAATCTACCCACTTCTAGCTTCAAAATCGCAAAGGCGAGAATACTGGAAGGTTATGCTGACTATTATCGAGGTTTACAACAGAATAGACAGGCTATTGCCTACAGTTTCCGTTCTTTGGTCATGTCACCTCAAAAACGCACATTGCGACACCTAATTGGAGACTGTAAAAGTTTCCTAAAGCCAGCTTGGTAAGGAAAAGGTGACGACTATGGGTTCTTTAAAGCAGTCGGCTTACTACGCCATCGGTATATTAATGATGAAAGGGATTTCATTGGTGATGATCCCGTACATTACGCACAATATGACGTTGGCAGAGTATGGTTCCTTAGAAGCCATTGTCTTGCTGGCAGACATTGGGACGATATTGTTCAGCTTCGGTATTGTCGATGCCATGTATCGTTATGTGGGTGTCGCCGAAGGTGATGAAAAGCAAAAGCTCGTCTCGAACTGCTTCACATTGAGCGTGCTGGTGTGCGTGCTTGGGGGCGCCTTGATTGCCCTCAGTATGCCGTTGTTAATCTTAATGTTGCCAGTTGAATTCCAGCCTTACCAGATACTGCTTCTGCTTATTCCTACCATGCTCGATGGGGCGATTTCTATCCCGCTAACGCTGATGCGTATGAACGCGATGGCGAAACGTTTTTGCATGCTCAATGTGTTGAAAGCCGGTGTTCAAGCCATCATGACTTTTGTTTTGCTTGAGGCTGGATACGGTATAGATGGCGTGTTGATTTCAGCTGCGGTATCCAGTGTGTTGCTAATGGTTTGTTTAGTGCGTTATCAATGGCAAGAGATGGGATCTTTTGGTTGCTTCAAATACTCGGCGAAGATCTTAAAATTCGGACTGCCCGTTCTGGTTGGCGGTGCATCAATGTATATGATCATGGGGCTCGACCGCTGGGTAATGGCAAGCTTCGTCGGTGTCGAAGAACTCGCGATTTATGCGGTTAGCGGAAAGTTCGCGTTGATTCTTGGTCTGTTGTTGCAGCCTTACGCGCTTTGGTGGTTTCCAAACCGTGTGGCGATGCTTCAACAGCCGGGTGGCAGTAAGATGTGTGCCGATAGGGCGTTAGTCGGAGTGAACCTCGCCATTGTTTTAGGTTCGTTGATGATTCTAACGGTACCCGGATTTATTTCTCTCATTTTACCGAGCAGTTATCATTACGCGGGGGCCATTGTTGTTGCGCTGCTTGCGATTAGCGTTATCAAAAATGCAGGTGATTATCTTAACCTTGGTTGTTTCAGTGGCGATTCGAGTCAATCTCAAATGTGGATTCAAGGTGGATGTGCGGTCTTGGCGGCCATTGGTTATTTCACAGTGACGCCTATTTATGGCGTGTGGGGTGTTGTCGCGGTTCTTTGTGCAACTTATGTTGTGCGGCTCATGCTTCTGTATGTTGTAAGCCAAGCGATGGAACAATTACCTTATGAACACAGCAAGTGGGTAACCGCAGTTAGCATCGCATTAGTAGCGATAGCGAGTGATCAACTTCTGGGATTGGTGTTGGTTGATGTCCATGACTTTATTCTTGGATCGGCTGTTGGTGTAATCGCGCTGGTGGCCTTTGTTAAATACTCAGTGATCGTTGTCCCGCAAGCTCTGCTCGACAAGTTGATGCTGGGTAAGCAGTCTCACGCAAATTAAAATAAAACACTGTTCATAATGTGTGAGATTCGATAGTATTTATAAATTCAATGAATGCCATCAATGGAAAGATACATGAACAAGTGGATTGTGCTCCTTTCTCTGTTTTCAGCTGCCTCATACAGCGCCTCTGAGTTTTCAAGTGAGGGTATTACTGCTCCCGACTTCAATTCAACGGATTTCAAGCCGCCTGAAGTTTCCCAACAGGAACAACACAACATCGTTTGTGAAAGCGTAGTCTGCAATTCAACATCTGCACGTCAGCCCGTTCCTGTTGTTGGTGAAGTGCCCGATAGGGAGCCTAACCAAACCATCGAAACCCTTGCGAGTGCCATTTACATAGTGGGTGAAATGGGGATTGCAGAAAACTTAGCGACACCAGAGTACGAGAAATTTTTTGAGAATTAGTTGAAAGGATACGGTAGTAGGATTGGTACTGGTTTTAATAGCTGCTATAAAGGTCATATTTCATTCAATGATACGACAACCTTGGCATATTTAAACTAGGAAATACCAATGGAAATATGGAAGTTGCTGCTGTTTATCCCTGCTTGTTTTGCGCTCAACATGACTCCGGGTCCAAACAATTTGTTATCAATGAACAACGCCCGTTGTTACGGATTTCAGGCCGCCTTTGTCGCTGGCCTAGGAAGAATCCTCGCTTTTTCTGGCATGATTGCTTTGGCTGCATCTGGCTTAGCGGTTGTGCTTTACACCTCTGAAACGTTGTTTTTCCTTATCAAGTTATTTGGCGCGATGTATCTGTTGTGGATCGCGTTCAACCTATGGCGCTCACACGCCAGTCCGGTCGTGGATATCGAACGAAATAAGAATTGGTTTGGTCTGTTTAAACAAGAATTTGCACTCGCTGCTGGCAATCCAAAAGCGATACTCATTTTCACTGCATTCCTTCCTCAATTTGTCGATGTTTCAGCGAACGTAAATACTCAATTCTTTGTTTTAGGTAGCACCTTTCTAGTGTTAGAAATGCTCGCGATATCGATCTACGCGGCATTTGGCTTATACCTCAGAAACTGGTTCTCTAAGCCACAAATGGCAAAACGTTTCAACAAAGCGTGCTCGGTTTTTCTTGCGTTATCTGGCGCAAATTTGTTGGTTATTCGACAGTAAAACATAAGTAACCTAATCTACTCCTCAGGCGTTAGTTAAGTGGCATCTTCGTTATGGTAGTTCGTAAGCCTTTAGGCTGTTGATATATTGTTAATAGCACCTTTGAGTTTGCATGTTTAAACTTGAGGTTCGGTTTAAATGAGGTCTATCTATGAATGTTGTTTGTGCGGAAAAACAAGAACTGGCTGATATCTACCTGCTTGAACATGCTTTGTTTGGCGCTCACGCCTATCCGCTGTTTTTCTTTCGTCAGGCCTTTGATTGCTGGGGAAAAGGTTTATTGGTTGTTAAGCAAGACTCAAAGATTGCTGGCTATGCCTTAACGACAACCACAGACAAGCAGAATGAGTTTTGGGTCCTATCATTGGCTGTAGACCAGAATTATCGTGGCATGGGAGTTGGCCGGAACCTGATGCAACAGGCGGTTGAGCAGTTGCATCGAGATGCTAGGCTTTTGCTCACTGTAGACCCAAATAACACATCGGCTCGTGCGCTTTATGCATCGATGGGGTTCGTTACCATCAAGCAAGAAGACAACTACTTTGGTGATGATGAGCCGAGGTTAGTGATGAAGCTCATCATCTAGATTGTTGCTAACGGTTTTTAACAAAGGCGCTTAACTAAATCAAAGGCTCACACTTCAAAGACAATCTCGTAGCTCTAGGTTAGCATCACGATACCGTGCATTAACACGACACTAGAGGTCAGCCGAGTCCTCATATCAAAGTAGCCATCAGAACCTTGGCTCTGGTTCTCTTCTCTCATCGTCCTCTCCGCTCGCCAAACCGCAATGTAGCCTAAGATCAGAATCACAGTGGTGAGGAACTCTTGCTGCTCACCGAGTAGCACGGCTAGCCACGCTGCCAACACAATAACATTGCTTAGAATCAGAGCCTTGTTGCTGGATTGGCTTTCGAAGTTCTCTATCCCATTACCCCACAAAATGCCCGACAAAAAGCTCAAGATAACCACGCTGTAGGTGATGAAGAGTGTTTCGCCGCTCAAGCTAAAGAATTGGCTGTCGGTGAGTGATAACAGTAGGCCGAATAAAAAGGGGATTAAACCCATATAACCGAGCTTAGCCATGGTGTTGCGTGTTTGAGTTGTCTCCATGTAATCTGACCTCATAACTGCTGCTCTATTGCATTTTTGAGGGTACTACTGGTTGGCGATGTAGAACTCGGGAAGGTTGCTATCACTTTGCCTTCTTTGCCGACCAAGAACTTGTAGAAATTCCATTTCGGTTTGATACCGGCTTGTTGTTGGATTTCGGCAAAGACTGGGTTTGCGTCTGGCCCAGAGAGTGAAGCGCGCGCCATCATCGGAAAAGTCACACCATAATCTAGGTAGCAGATTTTAGCGGATTGCTCCTCGCTTCCTCTGTCTTGGCGAAAATCATTACTTGGGAAACCAACAACCGTGAACCCTTGATCTTTATACGTTTGGTGAAGCTGCTCAAGTTGCTCGAACTGTGGGGTGAAACCGCACTGACTTGCCGTGTTCACGATCAATAAAGTCTTACCATGAAACTCTTCACACAGCTCAATTTCTTCGTTTGAATTTAACAGCCTTTGTTTGCCGTAGAGTATCTCAGGGCAGCTAGCTGAAAAAGCGAATGAACTTGTTAGGCTCGCGATTAGGGCGGTGGAGCACAGCAGTGAATGTTTCATAAGTCTGACTCATTTTAGTTGGCGTAACTGTTATTACTGTTCAACGACTTAAAATGATCACTTTAAAGACCAGAATTGCTTCAGTATCAGCTATCAGTTAAGTATCAGCTGCCGCTTAGCAAATAGGGCGCCACCAAGCGCCTGATATTCACCTTGGCTCCAAGGCGAGATGCCAGCAGGTACATGCCTCCAATCTTTCGGTGGAGGAATAGAGCGTCTGCTGGTGGCGTGTGCCAATACTCTTGTTCCATGCTGAGTATGGTTCCAGCTTCACGAAGCCTTTGTGCTAAACCACTGGCTTTGAAGTCGTAATCTTCATCGACAAGCATGGGTTCACAGGCCATTTTCACTAGATTTAGAATCGCTTGGCGTTGTTCGGGAAGAATTGTCTCGCTAAAGAATCCTATTTGCTCTAAAGCTCGGTTGAGCACTTGCTCATCGTTGTTAATGACAGAGGAAAAGGCCAAGCGATAACCCTCGCTGAAGCGGTCACTGTACTCACGGGTTGCTCCGAAATCTAATAAGCCAATTTGTCGGGTGTTTTCAACATAAAGGTAGTTGGCGAAATTGGGATCGGTTTGCACCATCTTAAAATCGAACAACTCTCTGAACAGAAGCTCCAGTAAGCTGTGCATTACAAAGTTACGTGTGCATTGGTCGTAACTTTCGATTTGCTCTATCGAGATGCCCTCAATGAAGTCCATGGCGAGCACCGATTCTGATGAGATTTGCGTATGAATCTTAGGCACGACGAAGTGAGAGTGCTCTTTAAGCGCATGATAGTAACGAGTCGCGTAGTCAGCCTCGCGAGCATAGTCGGCTTCATCATGTAGTTGTTTTTTCGCCTCTTCTAACAAGCCTTTGTAATCGACTGACTTTGGTATCAACCCAACAATATTGAGCAGCGTGCCCACGTTATCAACATCACTGTCGATACTTTTTCTAATGCCGGGGTATTGGACTTTGACTGCGAGTTTGTCCCCAGCATCACTATAGGCTTGGTGAACTTGTCCGATAGATGCACTGGCGATCGGTTTAAAATTGAAGGACAGGAATTCGGTTTTCCAATGGTTCCCGAGTGAGCTTTCTAACACTTGGTTGAGCTGCTTTGTTGGCAGAGGATCTGCGTCTGAGCGCAGGCGAGAAAGAATATCGGCTAATTCAGGTTCTAAGATATCGCCTGCATCCATTGATAGCATCTGCCCCAGTTTCATTGCTGCACCGCGCAGGTGGGCCAGTTGTTCGGTTAGACGAGCAATGTTTTGAGGTGTTAATACCAAGTCTTTTGCTTTGGGTCTGTTTCCCTGCGCGAGCTGTTTCGTGCCTTCAGTGATGACACTTCCGGCTACTCGAGTGGCGAGAGACGCGAACTTACTGAATCTTGAAATACGATGGGTAGGTAGATTTCTTTCTTTTGCCGACATAAAGGTTCTCACTTAGTTATCAAGACTCACTACAAAGTTCTATAAATCATTACCCAACCTAATGTTTTGTTGTGGTAACTTGTCTCGCGAAACAGTAAACAGAATTTAAAGGACAAAACATGAAGTTTATTTGGTTAAAAGTCGCGGTTACCGTTTTAGTTTTTGCTGCGCTGTTTGGTGTGGTGTATTACAAAGTCGCAAGTGGTATGTCTTAACCAAGTACTATTTTGTGCAGCTGTTACCATCGCAGCGTGACTTTCCAGTTAGCCAGAAAGAGACTTTGTATCGGTTCTTGGCAAACCGAAGATAACACCAGTCGGCCACTGGCTTGAATATCGCCCAACGTAAAGGGGCGTATAGCCAACCTTTTCCTACTAAGCGCCACGCTTGGTAGGTCACGTCTAAACCTAGCAGCAGTTTTCCATTCTCATCCAGTGCATGCAAAACGGTGTTGGCTGCGTCGGCATCAATCTGAGGGTAGTCTGAAAAGGCTTCACTGTAGATATCGATGGTTTGAATCTTATTCTCGACATCATGCTTTGCAAGTGCCGCCATCTCCTTTGCGCACAACGGGCATGTCCCATCGTAAAATATCGTTAATGAAGTCATTGCTTCCCTTACTATTTTTACCAATTCCCAACTATACGCAATCACCGATTAGGTGGATCATTTTACTCAGTTATCCGACACTGTAATTGTGACGACTATTTTACAGTACCATCTCGAGGTAAAATCCGTTCCATGCAATTACATATTAAGAGTCGATCCCCAATGACAACGAAATCAATGAGCCGCTTCATTATAGCCTTCATAGCCCTAATGCTAAGTGGTTGTGTGAGCTATAGCGTGACTGAACAAGAAATGACGAACTACCTTCAAGATTCGGTGATGTTAGAGCAAGAAGTGGGTGTACAAAACGTTATGTATGCGCAAGTCGCTGTCGATGACTTAGCGGTGCAAATTGGCCGAGCTGATGCCGAGCGCGTGTCTGTTCTGGCGAATACCAATGCACAAGTTCAGGTGTTTAACGTGCCGAATATGAGGTTGGATCTTGATATCGAGTTCAGTGCGATTCCTGAATATGACAAAGAGAGTGGCGAGATTTATTTGAAATCACTGCGTTTAGAGCGCTTTGAAGAAAAAGATAAACAGCTTTCGCCTGAGGTCGCCAAACTACTTAAGCCTGCCGTTTCTATGATTGGTTTTGCGTTGTCTCAGTCGCCAGTTTACAAATTGGACAGCAATAAGGTTCAAGAGTCATTGATCAAGTCATCGGAACCTAATCTTGTGATTAAAGACAACAAGCTGGTCATCGAGTTATTCGATTAACCATTCACATTTAGCTGAGACTTAGATTTAAAACACAATGGCTGCCGATTTGGTGGCCATTTTTGTTTGTGTTGAATCAGCAAGATTTCTGTTTTTAGGCTGTCTATTAAGCTTGTTTTCTCTGGCTTATTTATTGAATTAGCCGCGTATCTCACCTTTACTTTACTCTTGTGAGCAAGTCATCGCTTCAGTCATCAAATCATAAGAAAGAAAAGGTGAGCGAACTATGAAGAATCCAGTGATAGCGGATACCAAGCCAGTCAAAGTGGAGCTAACAGAAGGGGAGGAGTATTACTTCTGTACCTGTGGGAAATCGAAAAACCAACCGTTTTGTGATGGTTCTCATGCAGGAACGGGCTTCAAACCGAAGAGTTTCGTGGCCGAGGAAACCGGCGACGCTTACCTGTGCCGCTGTAAGTATTCGAACAATCTCCCTTTCTGTGATGGCACCCATAAACAGTTTACGGCTGAGCAAGTGGGCCAAGAAGGCCCCGATGTTCACATCCAAGCGGCAACGCCCGATCTCTCACCTGCGGCTTCTGCAACCAAAGAAGAGCCCACGGTCGAATTCATTCATCAATTAGCACGAGATGGCTTATCCAAAGTGGGTCACCATGGGCCAATGACTTCAATGGGTGTTCCAAGATATCTATTACCTCACTGGGATGATATTCAAGTGATGGTTGCTCAAATGGCGACCAAACCTCTGTTGGAACATGTGCCAGTCGGTACTGAGCTTATTATTGGGCCAAAAGCGAAAAAGCCGCTTAAATTGAACATCTCTTTATTTGTGTCTGATATGAGTTTTGGTTCGTTATCTGAAGAAGCGAAAATCTCTTTAGCGACAGGCGCAGAGCTTGCGGGAACGGGAATTTGCTCGGGCGAGGGCGGCATGTTGCCCGAAGAGCAAGCGGCGAACTCTCGCTATTTTTATGAATTAGCCAGTGCTCAGTTTGGTTACGATGAAGCTAAGCTCAAAAACGTTCAAGCCTTCCACTTTAAAGGTGGGCAGGGTGCTAAAACCGGAACAGGCGGTCACCTACCGGGGGCGAAGAACATAGGCAAGATCGCGGAGGTGCGTGGCATTGAAGCGGGCACGGCAGCGATTTCTCCACCCACCTTTGTCGACCTTAACACGGTCGAGGATTTTAAAAAGTTCGCCGACCGTGTTCGAGAGGTGACAGGCGGTATCCCGATTGGCTTTAAGTTAAGTGCCAATCACATCGAAGAAGACATTCAGTTCGCGCTTGATGCCAGTGCCGATTACATCATCTTAGATGGGCGTGGTGGCGGTACAGGGGCGGCGCCAGAAATGTTCCGTGACCATATCAGTGTTCCCACTATTCCAGCACTCGCTCGCGCTAGAGCGTATCTCGATAAACAAGGGGTCAGTGACAGAGTCACATTGATCATCACGGGCGGCTTGCGCGTGCCGATGGATTTCGTAAAAGCGATGGCGCTTGGTGCTGATGGTGTCGCTATCTCAAACAGTGCCATGCAGTCGATAGGTTGTGTGGCGGCGAGAATGTGTAACACCAATAATTGCCCTGCTGGTATTGCAACTCAAAAAGCCGATTTACGTCAGCGTTTGAATGTCGAGAAAGCATCGAACCAGCTTAAGAACTTCTTTGAAGCCTCGACAGAATTAATGCAAGTGATGGCGAGGGCATGTGGGCATGATCATTTGAATCAATTTAACCCTCATGATTTGGCAACATGGAATCGCGAAATGGCCGAGCTATCCGGTGTCGCTTACTCTGGTGTCTGTCCATTAAATCACTTTAAGTAAATAATACTTCGATAAAGCACACTCAATGTATTTTGGGTGTGCTTATTTTTGCCTGTGCAATGCCAATCGATGTTTAATCCTTCGTAATTAACTGCTTTATAAGTGTTTTTAAATTATTTCCTATTTTTTTAAAATATCACTTTACCTTAAGTTAACTTGAGGTTTTATCATCATCCCCAATCTAAAAACACAATCTATCACCTTGTCGCCTAGTGCAGGTTTTGATGTTATCAAACAGACGTTACGAATCTTCAGTTATGAACTTTGAGCTCCGTAATTGAAGTCATGAGTGCATAAAGGTGAGAAAACTGAACAAGGATCAACAATGAAAGTATTAGCAATTGGCGCAACCAACAGTAAAGCATCGATTAACCAACAATTGGCAGCGTACACCGCAAGCTTAGTTGAGGGCGCGCAAGTAGAGGTGCTCGATCTTAATGATTTCGAGATGCCTATTTATAGTGAAGACAGAGAAAAAGAGTCCGGCGTTCATCAACACGCGCAGCGCTTTTTCAGCAAGATTGGCGAAGCTGATGCTGTGGTCATCTCTTTTGCAGAGTACAACGGTTCATACACCGCAGCTTTTAAGAATGTGTTTGATTGGACATCACGAATCGACATGAAAGTGTATCAAGGTAAACCTGTGGTTATGCTCTCCACATCACCAGGCCCCGGTGGCGCAAGCTCTGTGTTGTCGTCTGCGGTAAATTCCGCACCTTACTTTGATGCTGATGTGAAGGGGTCGATGTCGGTGCCAAGTTTCTACGACAACTTTAATGTAGAAACGGGTGAGATCATCAATACCGAAATGGCCGAGAGCCTGAAATCGATCATGAGTCAGATCTAACTGCTTCAGTGAGTGAGAGAATTACTACATCGGTGCACAGATAAATAGATAAATAAGTAGATACATACATAAATGGCCATCAAGCGATGGCCATTTAATTGCGTCATTGTCTATTGTGATAACTCTGCTGCGGTGTCAACGAAGATACCTTGAATGTCTTTCGCTTCACGCTCAGTTTGACCACCGTGTTTTAGAAACGCACCGATAATTGCTGCGGTTTTCTGCTCTTTTTCGCGCTCTAAGAAGTAACGAAGTTCTAGTTCAGCGCCCGCTTGCTCATCTTTGATTGAGGCAGCGATGATCTCTTTGTACATCACGATATCACGTACTTCTAATTGGCTGATTACACCGAGTGTCGCTGCTAAGAAACCCTCTAGCTCTGCCTTCGGTACAAATTGCGTGATGATGTTACGCTCTTCTGCTTGTTGAGCCGTAAAATCGTTACCAAGCAGCAAAGCTTGTAGCGCTTTGTTTTTGCCCATGCGTCTTGCAAATTGAACTGCGCCTTGGCCACCCGTTGGGATGTTTACATGAATTTCTGGTTGTGCGAACGCCGAGTTTTCAGTGCCGTAAGCAAGGTCACACGCCATCACAAATTCATTACCGCCCCCACGAGCTACGCCATCAACTACCGCGACAGAGACTTGTTTCATCGCTTTAATGTTCTCAATCATGTGGTTGAATTCAATCGAACCAGCTTGTCCACCTTGTGTACCGTTGATCACATTGAGATCTAGGTGAGCCAGAAAGAAGCTCTCATGTAATGATTTGAAGACCACAACCTTAGTATCACGATCATCTTTCAATGAAAGTACAAAGGCATTGATCTCGTTGATCAAGTCGAAAGTCAGCACGTTCACTGGTGGGTTGTTGATCGATACTGTTGCGATGCCATTTTGGTTAGTCACAGATAGTAGTGTCATGGGGTGTTCCTCTATTAGGTCGGGACTGAATGTTGTCTCCGTTATGTGCAGCTACTATAGATTTGTAATAAGATGAGAAAAATAGTCATATTGGCACTTGATTGGTGCCTTAAATGCAACAAAGGGCGTTATGGATATATCGAGTCGTTTATTATTGTTACTTGAAGTGGTTGAGCTGGGTTCGTTTGTCAAAGTGGCGGAGCAAAGAAACGTCGACCGTTCCGTTATCTCTAAACAGATCAGCCGTCTTGAAGAAGAGCTGGATGTTCGGTTACTCAATCGAACCACTCGTTCGTTATCTCTGACAGCTGCAGGCAATGAGATGGTCATCAAGCGCATCAGCTTCGTGCACTGTTGAACGATACTCGACGCTTGGCGCAAAATTATCATGCAGAGCCTCGAGGGTTATTAAGAATCACCAGCTCGACCATGTTCGGTCGACAATATGTTCAGCAGGCGATTGCGGTTTTCCAGAAGCAGTATCCAGATGTTGATTTTGAATTGAGACTCGAAGACCGAATCGTCGATATGGTTAAAGAAGGGTTTGATATTGGTTTCCGTATTGGTAAGCCCAAAAACTCCAGCCTAATCAGCCGTAAGATAGCCAGAAGTCGATTGCTGATTGTCGCTTCACCTGAGTTCATTGCTCAGCATGGCGAGATCAACACCATCGAAAAGTTAGAGTCATTACCTGCGACTATCTATGCCGCTCCGGGTTTGTTGATTGATAAGTTTTCTTATGTCGATCAAGAGGGGCAAGCGCAGCATTTCCAGCTTAATGCCGCTTATAAAGTGAATGACGTTGAGATGATTTCCAAGAGCGCGCTAACTGGCAGTACTCTCGCGGTTGTCACGGCGCAGATGATTGAAGATGAAGTGCTCAGTGGAGAGTTAGTGCCTATTATGACTCACTTAAACTTGGATGACTTTGGCACTTTCTATGCGGTGTACCCACATCGAGATGCACCCATAAAAACCAAGCTCTTCATTGATACATTGAAAACCATTGTCGGTGAAGATAAACCTGTGTGGGAGCAAGGCATTCCCGGGTTTGACGACATGTATGGCAATCAGCGAACAAAATCATAGCTCAAAAAAATCAATACGTTAGGTTGCTTTGTTGCGCGTATTTTGTAATCTAGCCCAAACCTAAGTTTGAACGCAAACTTCAAGTTAAAGTGAACTATATTATACTGGTTATTATCAGGAAGAAACGGCTATTCAAACAGGAAGTGAAAGATCATGAGAAACATCGTATACCTCACCATAGGCCAGTTGGCTGAGCGCAGTGGCGTGGCTCCTTCGGCCTTACGCTTTTACGAAACCAAGGGGTTGATTGCTTCAATTCGTACTAACGGAAATCAGCGCCGTTATCAGTCGGCGATGTTGAGAAGAATTGCTTTGATACAAGTCGCACAGTCGATTGGCTTCACGCTGGAAGAGATCACCGAAGAGTTATCGACACTGCCGATGAACCATACCGCGACTAAGCGAGATTGGGAGCGCGTTGCTAAGAAGTGGCAGGGTCAACTTGATAGCAAAATGGCGCAGATTAAATCGCTACAAGAAAACTTAACAGGCTGTATCGGTTGCGGGTGTTTGAGTATGCAGAAATGCCACTTGTTGAACCCTGAAGATATTCTGCATGACCAAGGGCAGGGCGCACAACGGATCGTTGATCAGACTAACTGAGTTCCCGAAAGGCATGGAGCAGCGAACTAAGTTTCAGGTGTTTGCTCAATGGGTTAAGCAACAGTTGTGACGAATAGCGTGCCTAGACAAACACGAATTATAGGTCTAGTTTAGGTGGTTCTTTCAATAAAAGAAGAGGTTAGTTATGTTCAGCCATGTTTTTCTCGGTACCGAAGATATTGAACGCGCAAAGGCTTTTTATGACCCAATCATGAAAGTGCTTGGTTATAGCGAAGGCTCTGTGGATCCTAAAGGGCGCTGTGTTTACGTTAGCCAAACGGGTGTGTTGGGCTTAACCAAACCGATTGATGGTCAGCCAGCAACGCACGGCAACGGCATGACGGTGGGTTTTCTTGCGCCTTCTCCTGAAGTTGTAGATGAGTGGCATCGAGTTGGCGTCGAAAATGGCGGTACCAGCATTGAAAATGGTCCCGGAGCGAGAGGTTCTGACGAGCGTCGCTTGTACATGGCTTATTTGCGAGATCCTGATGGAAACAAGATCTGTGCAACGCACTTTATGCCGTAGTTTACGTTATGCCATCGTTCATTTTATGCCACAGTGGCGTATACTTAGATCATATTGATGGTTCGGAGTTGGCTAAGTTACGGCTCTGGACTTGTTAGCTTCCCGATAACTCAAAATTTTGCAAAGGACTGGCTAGATGAAACCGAACGAACTGTTTTATGAAAGTTTTGAGCGCTGCCGGATTGACCAAGAATTTCTCGAAACGTTTTTGGCGGATTTTTGCGAGCATAATCCAAGATTTTCAGAACGTTTTGAAAAGATAGGATTAGAGCATCAAACCAAGATGCTTAAAGCCTCGATCATTCTTATCTATAACTCTGCTGGTCTACCAAGCGTGCGTAACTCAGTAAAGAAATTGGGTAAAAGGCATAAAGACCTAGGGCTGGATATTTCCGAGATTGAGCTCAACGAGTGGTTCAATTCGTTACTCAATACAGTTAAAAAATATGACCCTCACTACGATGAAAGCGTCGAACAAGCTTGGACAGAAACTCTCGAGGCCGGCTTAACTATCATGAAGAAAGAGTGCGTAGTTCCAAACACTGTGAATAACTAGGTCGTTGATGGGTAGTTTTGCTTGTTCGTTAGTTAAAACCGGCATTAACTCTTGAAAGATTGACATTGTCAGGTAAGCCTAACGATATCAGGCTTACCTCTTATTGTTTGACTAGAAATGAGCAGCCCAACCAATCAGGAACCCTTGCGATGCGGTATCGTATTCAAAGGTCCCCTTGTTTTCGTAATCAACCCAGGTCGATTTGTAGGCAACATTTAAGTCAGACCAACTGTTTATCTGGTATCGCACGCCAGTTAACAGAGATGAGGTAAAGTTGGTGTCACTACCAAGCCCTGCATCAATGGTTGCGTGAAACTTCCAATCCTTATTGATCTGCGTTATCCATCTCACACCTACTTGGTAGTCAACCCAATCTTCATCAAGTGATCGGTCGACACTTAACCTACCACCTGAACCGTAAAGCTTGGTATCAATGTCGTTATCCCACCAACGAAGCCCAAACAGATAATCAATCGTGCCAAAATCGTATTGGTAGCGCTTAAAACCCTTCACATCTAAAACACCTTGTCGGATATCAAGGTTGCCTCTTAATAACTCTGCGTTGGATCCTAATACCGAGTTTGTTTTTCCGCTTAGTTTCATGAAGCTGTAGTCAATGTAATAGCCCCATTGATTGTCATAGTCACCCTCTAAACGCACCATTGCGGTCATATCAAGATGATCCATGATGAATGAAGGATCAACATCAACATCTGCTGACAAATTACCAATGGTGCTGTCTCCACGAATATTGAGTGCGAGCGCGTAGATTTCGAAACTATGTTGCCACTTTTTTGTATCCATCGGTGTACTTGCTTCTTGCGCACTTACGGTTGAACTAGCCATTAATACTGATGCGATTAGGTAACGCCATTTAGCCATATCGATATCCTTATCTTTTGTGTGAAGTAGCAAGTTTATGAATGTGCCTTGCGGGGGGCAATTTTCATATATGCAACTTGTATATTGCTGATTGTAGACTATGTTTTTTGAAATGAGCCAAGTTAAAAGAGTTAGGGTATGAAGCCACAGAGTATTTTCTTGTTCGTTGCAGTTTTAGGTTTAACACCTATTGCACTGTCTTATGGTTATGCCCCCGTAGTCTCTCTTGACTATCTATTTGGTATCGACGCCACACCCATCAACGTTACTCATATCTTTCGTGCAGTGATGGGGCTTTATTTGGCTCTGGCGTTGTTTTGGGTGTTTGGCGCACTGTTCAAAAAGTATCGACTGCCAGCGCTCTATAGTTTGGTGGTATTCATGTTGGGTTTAGCTGCCGGACGAGTCATCAGTTTGGTGGTGGATGGCATGCCGCATTGGCTACTTTTTGTTTATCTAATATTGGAGTTGGGCTTTGGTTTAGTTGGTTTAAAAATGATTCATAAAGAGCAATCTGAAACAGTATAAGGACATTCTATGAAAAGGATTTTCCACCTTGTTGTGATGAGTGTGTTGAGTAGCTTTTCGCTATCGGCATGGTCAGCACAAGAGCAACCGAATATTTTTGTTATCTTCACGGATGATATTGGGATCTCAAACCTGAGTGCTTATCACAATGGTGTGATGAGTAGTGAAACACCAAACATCGATAGTATTGCTGAAAAGGGCATGCTACTCACAGATTATTATGCGCAGCCATCGTGTACGGCCGGGCGCTCTGCATTCTTAACGGGGCAGTTACCAGTGCGAACGGGTATGCACACGGTGGGCTTACCGGGTGGGCCTGTTGGGCTGCATGCGGATACGCCAACACTACCAGAAATTCTCAAAACCATGGGTTACGTGACTGGTCAGTTTGGTAAAAACCACTTGGGTGACCGTGATGAATTCTTACCAACAATGCACGGCTTCGATGAGTATTGGGGCTGGTTGTATCACCTGAATGCGATGGAATACACCGAAGATCCAGACTGGCCAAAAGACGGTTCGTTGGATGCTTTTGCGCCTCGCAATGTGATTTACGCGAAATCCGATGGCAAAGGCGGACAAACCATTGAAGACGATGGCGCGCTAACTATCGAGCGTATGCGCACACTAGATGATGAAGTAAATAAGCACGCGATCAACTTCATCGAAAGGGCGGTTGAAGCGGATAAGCCATTTTTCACTTGGTACTGTCCATCACGCGGTCACGTTTGGACGCACCTGTCACCTGAATACGAAGCGATGCTCGGTCAAAACGGTTGGGGACTCCAAGAAGTGGTCATGAAAGATCTTGATGATCACGTCGGTGAGATGATGGCGAAGATGGAAGAACTCGGTATTGCTGACAACACCATCATCATTTTCACTGCCGATAACGGCCCAGAGATCATGACTTGGCCTGATGGTGGTATGACACCATACCACGGTGAGAAAGGCACTACGTGGGAAGGTGGCGTTCGTGCTCCAGCTCTCGTTAGTTGGCCAGGTAAGATTCCAGCGGGTAGTGTGGGTAACGGCATCTTTGATGGTATGGACTGGCTACCGACACTTGTTGCAGCTGCGGGTGGCCCTGCCGATCTGAAAGAGAAAATGCTAAAAGGTCACGATGGCTTTAAAGCACACCTCGATGGTTATAACCAAGTCGATATGTTGACGGAAAAAGGTGAGTCGAATCGTAAAGAGATTTACTACTACGAACGAGATAAGCTACAAGCGGTTCGAGTAGGAGATTGGAAGGCGCACTTCATCGTGCAAAATCACGGTTGGAGTGGTCCTAAAGAAGAGCTAAACGCCCCATTACTGTTTAACTTGCGCCGTGACCCGTATGAGCGAGCGGCCGAAGAATCGGGCATGTACTTGAAGTGGATGGGACAAAAAATGTGGGCATTTGGCCCGGCTCAAGCGGCGGTACAGCAACACCTAGCGACCTTCAAAGAGTGGCCACCTAAGACGCCAGAAACTCAGCCAGACAATACCGGTGGTGTGGGGAATTAGCGTACACTCACTTCCAGAACCTAAATAAACAAAGCTCAGCCCCTAAGTTTTAGAAACCTAGGGTGTTGGGCTTTTGTTTTGCTAAAAGAAAAAGGCTATCAGAAGAAGTGAACTAGTCCTCAAGAGGAAGCTGATAGCTGTTTTTCAACTCTTTTACTGAGATGTTCGACTGAATCGCGCTCACGCCTTTGACTCTTCTGATCGAGCTAATACGCTCAAAGTACTCTTCTAAATCTTTCGCCAACACTTGCACCATGTAATCGGCGCCGCCTGCAATGCAGTGACACATTGGAATCCAATCGGTTACCGCGACAAACTCTTCGAACGGTTCTGTGTTTTCAACTTCATGATTGCCTAGTGTTACAAGGGTAAAACCAGCCACATGAAAGCCTAATTTCTTACGATTCAGCTTAGCGGCGTAACCATCGATATAGCCAGTTTCCTCCATGCGTTTCCAACGACGCCAGCATGGGGTTTCGCTGAGGTTGACCTTCTCTGCGAGCTTGCTGTTGCTCATGCGTCCGTCTTGCTGGATATGCTCTAAGATGGCGATATCTGTGTCATCCAATACTTCTTTGGTGGATTCTTTCTGTTTCATGGCTATTTTGGAAAATTCTTGCTCAAATTTGGATTAATATTAGCCTATATAGCAATTTAATTCCTAGTCGAATCTGTAAACTCTCTCCCTATAAATACTTTACTTATTAGGAGTGAGAGGAAATGAGCTCTCAATTAATGCTGGCGTTCTTGCTATTTTCAACATCAATTGCAATTACCCCTGGGGCAGGCAATATCGCATTACTTGGGATTTCAAGTCGTTATGGATTTGCTGCGACTTTACCTTTTATCTCTGGGAACGCTGTTGGCATCATCATCGTACTGGCGGGTTCTAGTGTCGGTTTGGTGAGCCTATTTACCCTTTACCCAGAGCTATACAGCATTTTGAAATACGCGGGTGCGGCTTATTTGCTGTTCATGGCGTGGTCGATTGCGAATATGCAAATCGAAGAAAGCACCACCGACAATCGTTCAGGCTTTGTGTCGGGTGTGTTGGTGCAGGTGTTAAATCCTAAAGGTTGGATAGCGTCATTAACCGTGTTTTCGCAGTTCATCACTCCGAATGCCGATTACTTGATTCAAGTCGTGACCATTATCGCGGGTATGGTGATTACCGGTGTACCGTGCATGTTGGTGTGGGCGTATTGCGGCACCATGCTTAAAAAGCTACTGCAATCACCAAAACAGATGATGTTTGTGAACCGTTGCTTGGGCGGAAGCTTAGCGATGGTGGTTGCCTTTATGCTTTATCAACCGGCGTAAATCACAAAGAAAAAAACCACTCCTAAATCCATAGGAGTGGCGTCTAAATGTCGACTAAGTCGTTAACAGTAAAGAATTAAGTTAACAAATATTTAAGGAACTTGAGTTAAAAGCTTTAAGCTTTTCAGTGTAAAGGTTAAGCGGTTTCAGCTTCTTTAACTGGAGCTGAGTTACGGATTAGGTGGTCAAATGCACCTAAGCTTGCTTTCGCACCTTCACCCATCGCAATGATGATCTGTTTGTAAGGTACGGTTGTCACATCGCCTGCTGCAAATACACCTTTCATTGATGTTGCGCCATGAGCGTTAATTTCAATTTCACCGCGTGGTGATAGCTCAACTTTCGAACCCTTCAACCATTCGCTGTTTGGCATCAGGCCGATTTGAACAAAGATACCTGCGAGTTCAATCTGTTTAAGTTCATCGGTGTTGCGGTCTTTGTATTCCAGACCGGTTACACGGTTGCCATCACCAATCACTTGCGTTGTTTGTGCCATCTTGATGATTTCGATGTTTGGCGTTGCGTTCGCTTTGTCGATAAGTACTTGGTCAGCGCGCAGTGTGTTCGCAAACTCAAGCACAGTTACGTGTTCCACGATACCTGCTAGGTCGATAGCCGCTTCAATACCTGAGTTACCGCCACCAATAACCGCTGTTTTCTTACCTTTGAATAAAGGACCGTCACAGTGTGGGCAGTAAGCGACGCCTTTATTGCGGTACTCTTGCTCACCCGGAACGTTCATTTCACGCCAGCGAGCACCGGTACTTGTGATAACCGTGCGAGCTCGTAGTGTTGCGCCGCTCTCTAGCTCAACGTGGATGTAGCCGTCTTCAGTGTCTTCTGCTGCAATGATGTTTGCAGCGCGCTGCTCAGTCATCACTTCAACACCGTACTCTTTTACGTGCTCTTCAAGGCTTGCCACTAATTTAGGGCCAGTTGTCGCTTTTACTGAGATAAAGTTCTCAATCGCCATGGTGTCCATCACTTGGCCGCCGAATCGGTCAGCAACCACACCAGTACGAATGCCTTTACGTGCAGCATAAATTGCCGCTGAAGAACCTGCAGGGCCGCCGCCTACAACCAATACATCAAACGGTGCTTGTTGGTTTAGGTTTGCTGCTTTCTTTTCCGCTGCGCCTGAATCAACCTTGTTAAGGATTTCAGCCAGTGACATACGGCCTTGACCAAATAGCTCACCATTAACGAATACACTTGGTACTGCCATGATGTCGCGAGACTTCACTTCATCTTGGAATGCTGCGCCGTCGATCATCGTTGTCTTAACCAGAGGATTAATCGCCGACATCATATTGAAGGCTTGAACCACTTCTGGACAGTTTTGGCATGAGAGCGAGATAAAAATCTCTACATTAAGCTCTTGATCGAGTTCTTTAATTTGCTCGATTACGTCCGCTTCAAGCTTGATAGGGTGACCACCACTATGAAGCAGTGCTAGAACCAGTGACGTAAATTCGTGACCCATTGGTAAACCGGCAAAACCGATCGCGGTGCCTTTCTCTTGGTTCACGACCTGCATGATAGGGCTGCGAGTGCTTGCGCTGTCATCGCGAGTCACTTCAATTTTATCGGTTAAAGACGAGATGTCATTCGCCAGATCTTGAAGTTTGTTCGCGGTGTCGCTGCCATCCAGGCTAAGCACTAACTGAACATTGGTTTTTAGGTTTTCTAGGTATGCTTTTAGCTGCTGCTTCATTGCTTGATCTAACATAATCGTGCCTGCTCTTAAATTCTGTGTCTTGGTATTGACCAATACCTTCTTGCTGAAAAAGGAAAATAAAAAGGGGGCGCAAGTCGGCAAATATTGTGGTGTTGATGTTTTGAAAGGGTGGCGCGCGACTGCCCTTTAGGAGGGGGGCCGAAGCGCGCCTGTAGAACCGTTTAGCTATTCTTGTTAGCTAGGCTTAGATTAAATCTTGCCTACTAGGTCTAGAGATGGAGCTAGAGTCTCTTCGCCTTCTTTCCATTTAGCTGGGCAAACTTCACCTGGGTTAGCGGCTACGTATTGTGCTGCTTTAACCTTGCGTAGTAGGTCTTCTGCGTCACGGCCGATGCCTTCAGCTGTGATTTCCATTGCTTGGATAACGCCTTCAGGGTCGATTAGGAACGTTGCACGGTCTGCAAGGCCTTGACCTTCACGCATAACGTTGAAGTTATTTGTGATGTTGCCTGTTTGGTCGCCTACCATGAAGTATTCGATAGTGCCGATTTTGTCAGAAGTATCGTGCCATGCTTTGTGAGAGAAGTGAGTGTCAGTTGATACTGAGTAAACTTCTACGCCGCGAGATTGAAGCTCTGCGTATTTGTCTTGTAGGTCAACTAGCTCAGTTGGACATACAAATGTGAAGTCTGCTGGGTAGAAGAAGAATACAGCCCACTTGCCTTTAACGTCTTGCTCAGTGATTTCTACGAATTCGCCGTTTTTGAATGCTGTTGCGTTGAATGGTTTGATTTCTGTGTTGATCATGATTTGACTCTCTTTCTAATTTATAGTGTTTAACGCTATCCCGCGTCGATGTAGATATATTGCATTGCCACCGAAAATTAGTGAAATCGGACATTTCTATAGATTCAATAGGCGAATCCTATCTTCGAAAGGAAAAGGCTATCGGTAAAAGCTATCAACAAAAACAATTAACAAAAGCCATCAAACATCAACAACTCCCAATTTAAGTAGCTATGCTCTTTAGGTTGTTCTCTACATTGGGCTTATCTCTATTGGTGTGTGTATCTATGTGTCTATGTAGGTAGGGTTCGGTATGGTTTCTTTGCGTGAGTTGAGTTGTTATATTAAACTGTAAATAACAAAAAATTATCATTAATATAAATTATGATAATTTCAGTTAATTAACGCATGTACCTATACTCTCTCCATCGAAACGAAACACCGAAGCTAGACTTCGAAAAGCACAGAATTTAAAACGAATTTGGAGCAAGTTATGAAAATGAATCACGTAGGCATCATGGTGGGTGACATGGACCAAGCAGTCGAGTTTTACACGAAAGCTCTAGGTCTAAGAATCGTAATGAACAACACCAAAGTGATGGAAGAGCGCGAATCAGCAATCGGCCGCATGTGTATCGCTGTGTTCGGTGAAGGCTTTAAAGGCTTCAACATTGCACACCTAGTAACATCTGATGGTATCGGTGTTGAGCTGTTCGAAATGAAAGAGCGCCAAGAGCGTCACGAAGTTGATTTCTCACGTCTAGGTATCTTCCACTTCTGTCTACAGCTTCCAAAAGAGCAGTTTCATTCAGCGATTAAACGTGTTGAAGAGTTTGGCGGTAAGGTCCGTATGGACATCATGCGTTACCACCCAGAAGACGAACTAAAACAAGCACAAATGGTTTACCTAGAAGACCCGTTTGGCAACCTGTTCGAATTCTACTCGCACACATACGAAGACACTTACGCGACTGACTACGAGTAATAGTGTTATCTACCTGTCATAAGGTAGAAAACCGAAACACCCCCTAAAGAGGATTGGTAGAGATACCAATCCTTTTTTTGTGTCTGCGATATTGAGTGGAAGGTTACGGATAAACCTGGTCAAAGGAGTGCTTTGTGCTCTTCGTTGCACTAAAACAAGCCGACAGTGTTGATCTATAGTGCAGCACTGGCTAAAGATGAAACTTAACTGATTGATAAGTATGATGTTAAACCATTGGCATATATGTTGCTCTATTGTCTTTATGTAAATTGTATACAATAAAAAATACATAAAGGAAGTCACATGGAACAGAACAGTGAATTGATCTACGGATTAGACGATCGACCATCAGTCAGAGCTGCCAGTTACGCAGCGTTGCAGCATGTATTAGCCAGTTTCGTTGGTATTATCACGCCCACACTCATTATTGGCGGTGTGCTTGGGTTGGGTGAGCACATTCCTTATCTGATCAGCATGGCACTCATGGTGTCTGGGGTCGGTACCTTTATTCAAGCGAGAAAAATAGGGCCAGTTGGCGCAGGGATGATCTGTGTCCAAGGAACCAGCTTTGCGTTCTTGGGATCTGTATTAGGTGCGGGCTTCCTTGTTAAAGCGAATGGCGGTGGGCCGGATGAAATGCTCGCCACCATTTTTGGCGTTTGTTTCTTCGGTGCGTTTGTAGAAATTGTCCTATCGCGTTTTATCGAAAAGTTGAAAGTGGTGATCACCCCAGTTGTAACCGGAATCGTTATCACCACAATTGGCATCTCTTTGATTAAAGTTGGCGTCACAGATATTGCTGGTGGCGTTGGTGCCGAAGATTTTGGCTCTGGAAGCAATCTGATGTTGGGTGCCATCGTCCTCGGAACCATAGTCGCGCTTAACCTGAGCAACAATAATATGGTTAGGTTGTCGTCGATTTTAGTTGGGTTGGTAGTTGGCTGGGGCGTTGCCATTTTGATGGGCAAAGCGTCTATGGTTTCTTTTGCTTCTCAACCGCTATTGAGTATTCCTGTCCCATTTAAATATGGCTTCGCTTTTGATTGGCAAGCCTTCCTGCCTATCGCTTTTATTTACTTGATTACTGTTATTGAAACGACGGGGGATCTTACCGCCAACAGCATGTTCTCAGGGCAGCCGGTTAAGGGGCCGAAATATATCAATCGACTCAAAGCTGGCGTGCTAGGTGACGGCGTGAACTCGCTTATCGCAGCAGTATTTAACACTTTTCCAAATACGACCTTCAGCCAGAACAATGGTGTGATTCATTTTACCGGAGTCGCGAGCCGCTACATTGGCTACTTCATTGCAGCCATTCTTTTTCTGTTAGGGCTATTTCCCATCTTAGGCGCGGTATTAATGACGATTCCAAAACCTGTATTAGGCGGGGCGACATTGGTGATGTTCGGTACAGTTGCCGCAGCGGGCATCAAGATTATTGCAAATGAAAAGCTGGATCGCCGCAGAATCATGACGATTGCCATCTCATTAGGTTTAGGACTTGGAGTAATGCTAGTGCCTGACTTATTGAAAGAAGCACCCAAGCTAGCGCAAAGCATATTTGGCTCACCAGTAACCATGTCTGGTATTGCCGCGCTTGTGATTACCGGGTTGATGTCTTTGGTGCCTGAAACTAAAGCCAAATCGATGACGAATTCGGTACAAACCAGTAAAGCGTAACTTATACAGCCGAGAAGAAGCGTAGGTGACTGATTACGGACAATTGCGTTATCTACCTACCATAGGCAGAAAAACGAAACATCCCATAGAGAGGATTGGTAGAGATACCAATCCTTTTTTGTATTTGGATGTTTGGCTGAGTGACTTATCTACATGAAGTGATTAAGAAATATACAGATTTAAGACGTTGTTAAAGTTGACGTTTTGAAGATAAAACCTTTCATGAATATGACTGAAGCGAGCGTGCTTCATGAAAACATTCCGTCATCATACCGAATGGTAGCCTTGGCTGAGCAGTGACTATACTCAGCATTATATTGCTAACCAACAACAACGAAAATAGAGAAACATGCAGAGATTAGCGCACACAAACCACATGAAAAAATTACATATTATCTTTACCGCTCTTATCCTTATGATATTAGCCGGATGCACCTCAACGTCGGCTGTCGGCAGTTCTAAAACAAAGGAATATGCCAAGTCACATGCTCTTGCTGGTAAAGCTTCTTGGTATGGCGATAAATTTCATGGAAGGCTCACAGCAAGTGGTGAGACGTATAATATGAATGCGACTACTGCGGCTCATAAAACCTTGCCATTCGGGACTATCGTGAGAGTGACCAATACAAACAATAACAAGTCTGTTGATGTGAAAATTAATGATCGAGGCCCTTATGTAAAAGGCCGAGTGATCGACCTGTCGCACAAGGCATTTGCAAAAATCGGCAACGTTAAACAAGGCACCGTGCCTGTTAAAATCGAGATTGTTGATGATAGTAATACCTTTCGATACAAACACTAGAATCCCCTCCTAACCTCCCCTTGGTTTACATCTCCGATCCCTTACCAGTAGTGGGAAAGGGGAGGAACAGAACCTCGATATCGGTGAATCAATAGCTCATTTATGCTTACTCAATAAGGCTGCTTTGTAGCCTTATTTGTGCCTTTCGATAATCCATTTTTAATAAGATTATCTTATTTCTAATATGTGGGTTGATGATGTTATGAGGTAAATAAATCAGTATCTTAGCTTTCTTATCATTAGGGTTCATTGAAATTCATTGTGAAATAATGAAAAGCTGAACTAATCCAAAATTGGTTGTGGCGGGCGTGTAATAGAAAGGGGGAGGTACAATTGATGGGAGAAGAAGACTCTCAAAGAGAGGGAAATTACATTTCGTTACTCACTGAAGTAAATCTGAAATATTAGTGACACGGTTCTGAAATTTTTGGTGTTTAGCTTATGGGCTTCTATATCGCATTCAAATAAGGAAATACCCGTGAAGCTAACCCCTGTCGTTGCAGCCCTAATTATGTCTTTTAGCTCAGCAAGCTATGCTTTCAGTCTTCAACAATCTGCCAATGAAAACAGTGAAGATCTCGTATGGACAGGGCACCTAAGCCCAGACAGCGACACGGTAATGTCTGCGATGCTCGCGGCTCATATCTATGGCGGTACAGCGACAGTACCAGAGCCTATCAATCCAGAATCCACCTTCATCTTGAACTACTGTAATGCTGAATCTCCCCGCGTAGAGACAGATTACTCTTCATATCGAGTGGGGCTGGTGGATTTCAATCAAGTCACTCAACTAGCACCAACTATCGACCAAGCATCGATTGTTGCTGTGGTTGATCATCACGCAATTGGTGGCTCACCGATTAATACACCACAAATTGTCGAAATGGATATTCGAGGTTGGGGATCGGCTGCAACTATTCTGGCTGACAACGCTGAAAAGCTGGATGTGTCACTACCTAAGCACCTTGCTTGTGTAGGCTTAGGCGCAATCCTTTCTGACACTGTGGTATTCCAATCATCAACCACTACTGAGCATGATCGTGAGTATGCTGAAAAGCTGGCAAAAGTTGCAGGTATTTCAGATATCGAAGATTTCGGCCAACAGATGCTGATTGCTAAGTCGGATCTCAGTCATCTTTCTTCTGAAACCATTTTGACGCTGGATTACAAAAACTTTAAATACGGTGGCAAACAGGTAGGTATCGGCGTTGCTGAAACGCTAACGGCTCAACAACTGATTGACCGTAAAGATGAGCTTCTAGCAGCAATGAAGACTTACAAAGAAGAGAACGGCTTAGATCATCTTTTCTTCTCTATCACAGACACTAAGAACAAAGAAGCTAACTTATTGTGGGTGGATGAAAGCGACTATCAAGTGATTAAATCGGCTTTCAACGCTGAACCAACAAGCGACATGTTGACGCTAGAAGGTGTAACTTCTCGCAAGCGTCAGATTGGCCCTGCGGTACAGAAAGCCATTGAGAGTTTGTAGAGAATAAGAGCCGTTACTTTATAAATAAGTAGTGAAGGGATTGGTAGAGATACCAATCCCTTTTTTAATTATTGGGCGTCTAAATGGGATTTGGACAAAAATGTGCCAGCGATTTTCCTAAATTAATAATTCATGGATAAATTAAAGGACGGCAAATCCGGTGTTTTTCAAGGTAGTTGTCATCATTTGCTTACTTATTAAGCAGCTTCTCTT